>CAZCDB010000030.1:3613-18503 GCA_964497635.1 uncultured Planctomycetia bacterium
GAATCCGATTCTGATTATGACAAAGAGAAGCTCCAAGAGCGTTTGGCCAAGCTCTCAGGCGGCGTTGCTGTCATCAATATCGGTGCCGCAACTGAAACCGAAATGAAAGAAAAGAAAGCTCGTGTGGAAGATGCGCTTCACGCGACTCGCGCAGCCGTTGCTGAAGGAATTGTTCCTGGCGGTGGCGTGGCGCTTCTTCGCTGCGTCAAAACCTTGGATAAACTCAATCTCGAAGGCGATGAGCTTGTCGGTGCAAAGATCATCCGCCGTGCGATTGAAGAGCCTTTGAAGCAGATTGCCGCCAACGCCGGTCAAGTGGGCGAAGTGGTGGTCGCACGCGTCAAAGAAGAGAAAGAGAATATTGGATACAATGCGGACAAAGACAAGTATGAGGATCTCGTTGCGGCCGGAGTCATTGACCCTGCCAAGGTGACTCGTACCGCTTTGCAAAACGCAGCCTCGATCTCTTCCTTGCTTCTGACCACAGAGTCCTTGATCACGGACCTGCCGGAAGAGGAAAAAGCTTCTGCCGCACCCGCGGGCATGCCCGGTGGGATGGGTGGAGGGATGTATTAAGCGTTAGAGGTTGTGAAAAAATCCCGGGCTCGCCAAAAGCGGCCCGGGATTTTTTTTGCATGTTTTCCAGTTGTCCACCCCCCGGAGATTTGCTATCATAATCGGCTATTAATCATTGCAAGATCAACCCAACTTAGCGGGAGAGTCTTATGCGCCGTTTGAGCACTTTTTTTCTTCTTATTTTTTTATTTTCTGCATCTTCTTTGTTTGCCGCCGATCGTTCTAATGCGAAACGTTTTACCGCTCAAGGAGAGGTTGTCAGCGTAGATCCCCTTTATTCTCGAGTGACTATCCAGCATGATCCGATCAAAGGTTTTCCGGGCGGATTTGAGACGGAGTTTGAGGTCCAGTCTCAAGCTCTTTTAAAAAATATATCGAAGTCCGATGAGGTTCTGTTTGAAATTGAAGAGGTGGGTGGTGTTGCTCAAATCATTAAGCTTGAAAGAACGGGCCGCTCAATTTCCCATGAAGATCGGATGCCGCTCGGGCGTGCGGCTCAGGGTTTGCTAGAGGGCGCAAGCTCCGTGGTGAGAACCGTCACTTCTCCGATCACCCCCGTCAATCAAATTACTTCTGCAGCAACGGATGCGACAACCTCTGCCACTGGAGCTGTTTTGCAAGACGCAGATTCTGAAGTGAAGGCTAAATTTTAATCTAACTTTTTCAAGGAGACTTTTATGGGAATGTGGTTAGGACGTGGTCGGAAGGCTCGCAGGGCTTATGGATTTGATGAGATTGCGTTGGTTCCAGGGGCTGTCACCATCAATCCCAATGAATGTGATACCTCTTGGCAGTTGGGGAACAAGCGTTACAAGGTTCCCATCATTGCCTCCGCGATGGATGGCGTTGTCGATGTCGAGATGGCAGTGGCGATGTCCAAGCTCGGTGGCATTGCTTGCCTAAACCTTGAAGGTGTCCAAACCCGCTACGAAAATCCTTCCGATGTGCTTAAAAAAATTGCGAATGCCTCGATGGAAGAGTCAACACACCTCATTCAGACGATGTATCGCCAGCCCATCCAGGAGAAGCTCATCGCCAAGCGCATCCAAGAGATTAAAAAGCGCAAGGGCGTGGCGTGTGTTTCCAGTCTTCCTCAGAAGGCTGAGCGTTATGGCAAGATTGCCCAGGATGCCGGGTGCGATGTATTTGTCGTGCAATCGACTGTCACAACGGTCCGACACATTTCAAGCGAGTACAAGACGCTTGATTTTCATAAGTTTTGCAAGTCTGTCAAAATGCCCGTAATTATCGGCAACTGCGTGACCTACGAGACCACCTTGGAGCTCATGGAAACCGGAGCGGCGGGGCTTTTGATCGGGATTGGGCCTGGAGCCGCTTGCACCAGCCGTGGAGTTTTAGGTTTGGGTGTGCCTCAGGTGACCGCGATTTGTGATGCGGCGGCCGCGCGTGATTTTTATTTTAAGAAAAAGGGGATCTATGTCCCTATTATCGCTGACGGTGGGATGTCTACCGGGGGTGATATTTGCAAAGCCTTTGCTTGCGGCTCTGATGCAGTCATGGTGGGCTCCGCTTTTGCGCGCGCCAAAGAAGCACCGGGCGGCGGCTACCACTGGGGCATGGCCACTCCTCATGCCAATCTCCCTCGTGGCACAAGGATACGTGTTGGCACTACCGGCACTCTTGAAGAGATTCTCTACGGACCGGCAACGCTGGATGATGGTACCCAAAATCTTGTCGGGGCTCTTTCGACCTGCATGGGTAATGTCGGTGCTCAGAGTGTCCGCGAGCTTCAACTGACAGAGCTTGTCATTGCCCCCTCGATCAAAACCGAAGGAAAGGTTTTCCAGCAGGCCCAGCGCGTCGGCATGGGAAAATAGGCCCAAAACATTGACGAGCAAGTCGCTGTCAACGCAGGAGATTGCGCGTCGGGCAAAACCTCACCAAATCCACGCCATTGCTAACTCAGCCGGAATCAAGGCGGATGAGGTTGAGCCTTATGGGGCTTACAAGGCAAAAATATCGCTTAAGGTTCTAGAGCGCCTTTCCAATCGTCCCAACGGAAAGCTCATTTGCGTGACGGGGATGACGCCAACCCATGAAGGGGATGGTAAAACCACGACCAGCATTGGTCTGGCTCAAGCCTTTGGGCTTCTGAAGAAAAAGGTTTTTTTGTGTCTTCGCCAACCTTCGTTAGCCCCTATTTTTGGAAAAAAGGGCGGGGCCACCGGCAGTGGTTATTCCCAAGTCGTTCCTTACGAAGATATCAACATTCACTTTACGGGTGATTTTCATGCCGTGGAGTCTGCACACAATCTTCTAGCGGCAGCCATTGAAAATCATATTCACCATGGAAACGCTTTACAGATAGACCTCGAGAAAATTTTCTGGCGTCGCGCGATGGATTTAAGCGACCGACAGCTTCGCAGCATTTCCGCAGGCCTTTCAAAGGCTTGCAAGTTTTCAAAACATAAAACAGGTTTTGATGTGACGGCCTCCAGCGAAGTGATGGCGGCTCTTTCGCTGTCTTCATCAATCTCGGCGCTTAAAAATAGACTTTCCAAGATCACCGTTGCCCTAAATCGTGAAGGAAAGCCCGTGACGGCTAAGGATTTAAAAGTCTCAGGGGCTATGGCGCTGCTTTTAAAAGAAGCCATTAAGCCCAATCTGGTGCAAACCCTTGAGGGCCAGCCTGTTTTTATGCACACAGGTCCTTTTGCCAATGTTTCCCATGGTAACAACAGCGCGCTTTCAACGCTCATGGCACTCAAGCTCTCCAATTACGTGATTACTGAGTCTGGTTTTGCCACGGAGCTTGGGATGGAAAAGTTTTTTGACATTGTTTGTCGCGAGGGAGATTTTAAGCCCAGTGTGGCAGTGCTTGTGGTGACGATCAAGGCGCTTAAAAGTCATGCCAATCCGAGCGGCAATTCCAAAAAATTTATTGATGGTTTTCGCGAAGGCTTTGCCAATGTGGACCGGCATATTCAAAACATTCGCCGTTTTGGAGTGCATCCGGTGGTTGCGATCAATCGATTTCCTCAAGATACCGATGAAGAGATCAAAAATGTCCGAGAC
The DNA here is from genome assembly GCA_964497635.1 of uncultured Planctomycetia bacterium. Lineage (GTDB taxonomy): Bacteria > Omnitrophota > Gorgyraeia > 2-02-FULL-51-18 > 2-02-FULL-51-18 > CAMDWQ01. Next base: position 7,226 of record CAZCDB010000030.1, read on the forward strand.
TACCTTCAGTCGGAGAGTGTCGAATGCGCGGTTTCGGATGTGGCTCGTTTAGGGGGTGAGGGCGGCCTCGAACTCGCCGAAAAAGTTCTAAAGGTGTTGGCTGAAAAGACGACAGATTTTAACCCGCTCTATGATTTGGATCTGACGCCTGAGCAAAAAATTCAAAAAATAGCGACGGAGTTGTATGGGGCCCAGGAAGTTGTTTATTCGGACCAGGCCCAAGAGAGTCTTGAGCTGATTCGTCGTTTGAAGTGGGGGCATTTGCCGGTCAACATCGCCAAGACGCCTTACTCTTTTTCCGATAACCCCGAGCTTAAAGGGGCTCCCTCCGGATGGAAATTAAAAGTGACTGAAATTAGAGCCTTTACCGGGGCAGGGTTTTTGGTGGCTGTTTGTGGTAAGTTGATGCTCATGCCTGGGTTGCCCGAGAAGCCCATGTTTGAAGAAATGGATCTTTTAGAAAATGGAGAGATCAAAGGTCTTGGCTAAAAAACTGTACCACCTGTCTGTTGATAAGTTTTTGGAGTGTCTAGGATCCGCTTCTCCTGCACCTGGGGGTGGGGCTGCCGCAGCATTGGTGGTGGCTCAAGGGGCGGCGCTAGGGGAGATGGTAGCGCGCCTTAACTTCAAGCGCTCACAAAATAAAAAAAATAGCCAAGCGCTTGCTAGGCTCCGAAAAAAATTAATGGCTCTGCTTGAGAAAGACGTCCAAATATTTGAACAGCTTTCCCAATTTAAAAAAGAGGATCGCCTCAAACCCTCCTATCAGACCGCACTCAAGAAAGCGGCTAGTGTCCCCCTGGAGATTTGCCAAGTAGCTCTGGAGGGCTTGAAATTGGCGGGGGCGGAGAAAAAATTTACAAGCGCTTGGCTTACCAGCGATCTTTTGGAATCCGCGGTGTTATTTGAAGCGGGGTTTGAAGCCGCCAGGCTCAATGTGGAGATCAACCTAGGGCCCATGAAAAATAAAAAATTGGTTTTAAGCATTAAGGGTCAATTAAAACAAATTTCTATTCAGATCGCTAAGCTTAAGAAAAGTATCGAGGCCCAAAAATGAGTCAGGCACAACTTCTAAATGGGAGTGAGCTTGCAAAAAAAAGGCTTGCTGCTAGCCGAGAAAAGATTGCTGAGCTTCGTATCAAAGACTTAACTCTTGCCACGGTGATGATTGGGGAATCCAAAGATGCGATGGTTTATTCGCGGTATTTGACGGGGATGCTTGGTAAGCTTGGGATACGGCTCGTAAGCAAGGCCTTTTCCGCGGACGCTCAGGAAAAAACAGTTTTAAAAGAGATTGAGCGCCTAAATAAAGACAAAAAGATTACCGGAATCATGATTTTTGCTCCCATCCCCAAGCACATCAACCCCACCAACGTATTTGATCAGATCGATATGCTAAAAGATGCCGAGGGTCGCACATTTTTGAAGAGCCATTTAGGGGTTTTTTCTCCGACCGCCCACGCGGTGGTCACGCTCTTAGATGCAACGGGTGTTGATTTTTCAGGAAAAGAAGCGATTATTGTCGGAAGCAGCGATCTGGTGGGAAAGCCCACGGCTGTGCTTTTGTCAGATCGTTTCGCGACTGTAACGGTCTGCCACATCAAAACACGAGATATCTCAGAACACATTCGCCGGGCGGATATCGTGGTTGCTGCGGCCGGAAAATCTGAGCTTATCAAAGGGGATTGGCTTAAACCTGGCGCGATTGTTATCGATGTAGGCGAAAATGTTCACGAAGGAAAGATTACCGGAGATGTTGAATTTGAGAGCGCCAAAACACGCGCCTCATTTATCACGCCAGTTCCTGGCGGCGTGGGGCCTGTCACCAATGCCATGCTGGTTGAAAACCTTATCCGGCTTTATCAGCTTCAAAGGGGGCGTCGTGGAGCTCGTTAAGCTTTTAGAAAAAAATAAATTCGTGATCACCGCAGAGTTGGGACCTCCCAAAGGCACGAACATGGACAGCTTTTTTAAACAAGCGGCCTATCTTAAAGGGGTGGTTCACGCGGCCAATGTGACGGACCAGCAAAGCGCTCTCATGAAGCTGGGCTCTGTTGCAGCTTGTCATCTTTTGAAGGATTTTGGCATCGAACCCATCGCACAGATTGTCTGTCGCGACAAAAATCGTATTGGGCTTCAGTCCGAAGTTCTCTCCGCCTCCGTTTTGGGGGTTCAAAATATGCTGGTGTTGACCGGGGATCCGGTCAAGATTGGTGATCACCCGGAAGCCAAACCCGTGTTTGATGTAGACGCGGCAGATCTGATGGCATTGATTCAGAAAATGAATGGCGGGCTCGACATGACGGACCACAAGCTAGATGGGGCGACCCAAATCTGTATCGGCGCTGCGCTCAACCCCTGCGTGGATGATATCGAGACTGAGATTTCAAAAACTCGCCGAAAGATTGAAAAGGGTGCCCAATTCTTCCAAACTCAAGGGATTTTTGAGATTGCGCGTTTCAAGCGTTTTATGGAGCGCTACCAAAAAGAGGGCTTTAAGGTTCCCGTGCTTGCGGGAATCATTCTTTTGAAGTCCATCAAGATGGCCAATTTTATGAATGAAAAAATCCCGGGAATCTTTATCCCCAAAGAAATGATTGCTCGCTTTGAAAATACCGCCGATGCCAAAAAAGAATCCATCCAAGTCGCTTGTGAAATCATTCAGGCTGCCAAGCCTTATTGCCAGGGAGTGCATCTGATGGCGATTGGCTGGGAAGAATTAATTCCTGAGATTGTGCAAAAAATAAAATGAAGTCTCTTGAACATCTTGAGTTTGAGCGGGACGGCTTTCTGGTGGTGCGAGGCATGTACTCTCCCCAAGAGATCCAGGAGCTTTCTTTGGCAATTGATGTCTTAGCGTCTGCCACACCTCAAGTGGGTGGGCCCATGGTCTATTTTGAAAAAAACCTACAAGAGCCTACCCAGAAAATTCTCTCTAGAATTGAAAAGTTCATTGATTTTGATTCACGATTTAGCTCTCTTATTTCAGGGGATAAGATGACCCAGAGAATCAAAGCTTTGCTGGGCGAGCCGGGGATTCTTTTTAAAGAAAAAATTAATTTTAAGTTGCCGGGCGGAAACGGTTTTGAGCCCCACCAGGATATACAGCCGGGCTGGGATTCGTACGCCCCTTATTTTATTTCGGTGCTCGTGACGGTAGATGAGAGCACCTTGGAAAATGGCTGCCTGGAACTTGCCGCCGGACACCACAAGCGGGGGATGATCGGTCAGTTGTGGCAGCCCCTGAAGGGGGATGAGCTTGCAGGGATGCACTTTGTTCCGTTTCCCATGTCTCCGGGGGATGTGGCTTTTTTTGATTGTTTTGTCCCGCATCAGTCGAAACCCAACCACACCGCCAGTCGCCGCAGAAATCTTTATCTGACTTATAACCGGCTTAGCGACGGCGATCATCGCGAGCGTTATTTTTCAGATAAGCGTAAAAGTTTTCCACCGGACTATGAACGAGAACCAGGAAAGGAATACGTGTTTCGTGTCTAAGGCATCTCATTTTGTTTCCCTGCTTAAGAAAAAGAAAAAACTACTTTTGGGCGGAGCGCATGACGCTCTTTCGGCAAAACTGATCGAAGAAGCAGGTTATGACGCTGTTTGGGCTTCCAGCTTTGGCGTCTCCGCTTCCACCAAGTGCTTGCCGGATGCCAATGTTTTGACCATGACTGAGATGCTTGAAGCGGTGAAGGGCATGAATGAAGCCATTTCCATCCCGCTGATTGCCGACTGCGATAATGGCTATGGGAATGCGATCAATGTGATTCGTATGGTTCGGGAATACGAGCGGGCGGGGATTGCTGGTATTTCGATCGAAGACAACCCGTTTCCAAAAAAATGCAGCTTGTATCCGGGGGAGCGCCAAGAGCTTGTCGATAAAGAAGAAATGGCCGGGCGAATTCATGCGGCCGTCTCCACTCGGAAAAATAAAGATTTTTTTGTGATTGCTCGTACCGAGGCGTTGATTGCGGGGCTTGGGATGGAAGAGGCTCTCGACCGGGCTTACGCTTATCAGGAGGCGGGAGCTTCCGCGATTTTGATTCATTCGCGGCAATCCACTCCGGATGAGATTCGCACCTTCGCCAAGCGCTGGAAAGGTCGCATTCCTCTGGTAGCGGTGCCAACGAAGTATCCTGAAATCACTTCGAGTGAGTTGGCTCGCATTGGCATTCCCATTGCAATATTTGCCAATCAAGCGCTTCGGGCCTCCGTGGCGGCAATGAAGCAAGTTTTGATGGATATGAAAAAAGCGGATACGGTGGCGGCCGCCAAAAAGCAGATCGTTCCTCTGGATGAGGTTTTTCGTCTGGTGGGTCAGCCGGCATTGGAAGAAAACGAGGCAAAATTTGTCAAAAACTATAAAAAAAGGCCCACGGCCGTTATTGTTGCGGCCGGTTTTGAAAAAAATCTTTGGCCCTTAAACTCCGACAAGCCCAAAGCCATGATTGATATCGGTGGCAAGAGCCTTTTGGAGCGACAGGTGGAGCAGCTGCATCGCTGTGGAATCCAAAGAATTGCCGTGGTGACGGGTTATAAACATGAGCAGGTTCATCACAAAGCCATCACGACTTACCACAACCCCGATTATGAGAAGACGCATATTCTACACTCTCTGTTTTCGGCGGCTCCAGAGCTAAATGATCGATTTATTTTTCTCTATGGAGATGTTCTCTTTGACGATTACGTTCTTGAGAGACTTCTCAAATCGAAGAAAGATATCACGTTGGCGGTCCGACGCTTGGGGCCGGAGCTGAAGTTTAAAACAGCAGCTTCGTCAAAGGCCGAGAGAGATTGGGTTCTGATGCGGCAGAGCTCACAAGAGGTTATGTCCATCGGCCATCATTTGGCTCTGGACGATGCCAACGCAGAGTTTCTGGGGCTGGCTCTTTTTTCAAAACGTGGGGCAAAAGTTTTTCGCGAGACTTACGAGAAATTCCTTAAGAAAAACTCATCCGCACGCTTTCACAATGCTGTATCTTTTCAGAAGGCTCAGTTCACGGATATGATTCAGGAGCTCATCAAGCGCAAAGAAAAAATCAGCGCCGTTGAAGTGCGTGGGGGCTGGCAGGATATTGACAGCTTTGAGGATTACCGCAAAGCTTGGGAAACAGCGTCTAAGTCTTCCTGAAAATCGATCTCGCTCCAATAGGCGTCTCCCAAAGAAACAAAATCCATTCCTTTTTTCTTTAGCAGGTCGCAGTAAGCATCCTCATATTCACGGTCCAGATCATCATTTTTAAAATATTGGGTTAATATTTTTTTTAGCGCTTGCCCATAGCTTTGGTTGAGGCGAATAATCCCGGTGGCTTCTCCCAAGTTTTTAAGCGTGGGGTCCATTTTTTTTGCAATGTGCCAAGGTCTTCCATGTTTGGCCATGAGCATCATTTCTTCACCGGTGCTCTTAAGATGACTCGAGTCAATCAGGAAAGCATTTTCTTTGAGGCTTTCAAGAAGCTTGCGGAGTGCCGGTGTCGGAAAGAAGACATCCGCATCCATAATCAAAGCGGGGGCATTCAGCTCATGGGAGGCTCGGTAGAGCGAGAGAATGCTCCCGCGCCTGAAATCAGGATTTTCGACAAAACGGATCTTAAGCCCTTGGCCTGATCGCGCCGCTACTTTGAAAATCATCTCTTTTTTGTAGCCGACCACAAGAACCACTTCCTCAATTCCCACCGCTCTAAAATGATCAAAATAGGTTTCAAGGAGACAGGGTTTATTTTTCCCCAGAGGGATCAAGCACTTTGGGGTTGTTTGGGTGATTTTCCCAAGCCGTTTTCCCACTCCCGCCGCCAGGACAATCGCTTTGGGTTTGGGGGCAAGATGGGGGGAGGCAGCTTTTTTAAAAGAACTTAAAAAATAATCTAGGTCTTGGCGGCTGATCTGTCCCAGATTGGACACCCGAAAAATTTGGTTTTGAAAATCACCCTGCCCAGCGTAAATAATGATCCCTTGTTTTTTTAATGTATCGTGCAAGGTTTTATATTTTAGACCTGCGGGAAGCCATGCCGCCAGAAGCGCATGAGAGCAATCCTTTCCCGGAAGAAGAAAGCGAACCCCAAGCTTCAAAAGGCCTTGTTGGAGTTGCAGGCTTTTACTGGCATAGCTTTGAATGCGTCGATTTAGACCCTCTTTTAAAAGTTCATTTAGGGCCTGGTCAAAAGCGTAGTAGAGTTGCACAGCCGGAGTGAAAGCAGGCTCCAACGATAAAGCCCGCGCAAGATCGGTGTAGACCCCACTGGAAGGTTGTTTTTTAAGGCGCTGCGCTTGTTTTTTTGAAATAAAGACAAAGGAGACTCCCGGAAACCCATGCAAGCACTTGCCCGAAGTGGCCGCCAAAAAATCAATCCCCCAACCCTGAATATCCAGGATTTCAGCCCCCAGCGAGCTGACAGCATCCACCAAAAGTTGTTTTTTATGGCGACGGGCAAGCAAAGCAACTTCCTTGAGAGGATTGAGCCTTCCACTAGAAGTCTCATGGTGCACTAGGGCAATCCCAGAGATTTTTTTATCCCGAGCAAGACAGGTTTCAATCTCTTGGGTGCTTGGAAAAGAATCATAAGCGGTGGAAAGAAGATGGTGGGGCAGTCCGCGGGAATTTAAAATTTCTGCGAGGCGTTTGCCATAAACTCCATTGGAGAGAACCAGAATTTTCCCGGAAGCAGCGCCGTAAGAAGCCAGCATGGCTTCAACGGCCAGGGTTCCGGAGCCTGTAAAAACAGCCACCTCATGCGATTTTTGAACGTCGACTATTTTTAAAAGTTTCTGACGGATTGAAGCTAGAAGCTTTGCAAACTCAGGTTCTCGGTGACAGACATCAGGGCCCAAAAGTGCATTGCGCACGCCTTTGCTGACATTGACAGGCCCCGGATTCATTAAGATCCAAGGTTTGGCCGTTTTCAACGCAGAGCCTCCATAAAGTTTTGTGTGATTGCCTCAGGCGTGGCTTCAATTCTTGGGGCGGGCGCCACGGAATCGGAGAGTACTTTGATTCTTAAAAATACAGGGCCTTTGCTGGCCAAAAAAACCGCCATCTTTTGTTTTAACGAAGCTTCATTATCAGCACAGCCGGCCGCCAAATAGCCAGCACTCAAAGCAATCCGATCTAGGGCTACTTCTCGAGCGTGGGAAGCTTGTTGTCCGGTGGATTCATAGCCACCATTATCGATGACCACATGAAAAAAGTTGGCAGGCTTTAGGGCCCCAACCGTTGCCAGGGTCCCAAGATTCATCAACACGGCTCCGTCGCCATCCAGGGCAATCCATTTTTTATCCGGCCGGCACAGGGCTGCGCCCAAAGTCACCGAAGAAACCAGCCCCATGGATCCAATCATATAAAAATTTTCAGGACGATTCTTGGCTTGTTGGGCAGATCGAGAAATGTAGCCTGTTGCACAGACAACCGCCTCACTTTGGATAAAGGAAAAAAAGATTTTGATGGCTTCCTGACTAGTCACCGAAAATACCTCGCTTGATAAGAATGGCAAAAGGTTTTTTGTAGCGATCCAGATACTCTGAGGCCTCTTCAAAGGCTGCTGCTAGATTTTCTTTCTCGGGCACTAGGTGGGGGATGCCCACTTCTTTTAAAAGTGCTTCGCAGGATTTTCCCATGACCCAATGTTCAGGTGCATCCGGCCCGCAGCCACGATAGGTAATCAGAAGTAGGGCCGGAATTTCGTAGATCAGGTTGAGCGAAGTAAGTGCGTTCAGAGAATACCCTAGACCTGAGTTTTGCATCAGCACGGCTGCTTTTTTACCCGAGAGATAAGCGCCTGCTGCCAGGCCTACGGCGGCGTCCTCCCGCACGGCGGGCACATACATAATTTCCGGATCTTGTGAAAGGGTTTCGATGAAGGCGCCTAAAAGAGAGCAGGGGACACCTGAAAAAAAGCGATAACCCTTATTTTTGAGAAGAGTTGAAAAGTCAGTTGCTCGGCTGCTGTGCGCGTCAGACCATTTTTGCATGGGCCCAATTATAGCAAGCTTAAATTTTTTCTGCTACACTGACTTACATGTTCAACTTTCTTTTTACTTTTAATCGAAAAATTGCGGATCAGTTTTTTGTCCCATTCTTTCTAAAAACCCCCCTAAAACCCAACCACATCACGGGGATGGCGCTCTTGTCAGGAGTCGCTGCGGGTGCTCTGATGGCGCAGGGAGGCAGAAACCATCTTCTTTTGGGGGCAGCCTTCCTCCAGCTTTGTTACATTCTGGATAACTGTGATGGGCAGGTGGCTCGTCTCAAGTCGATGCAAAGCTCCTTTGGGATGTGGCTGGATTTTGTTTGTGATCTTGTAGTGGATTTTTCTCTCTGGGCGGGACTGGCCCTGGGAACTCTTGCCACTAGGGGGCTTGAGGCCCGTTGGGTGCTGACCTGCTTTATCGCTGCGGTGATAGGCTCACTCATCCATTTTTTTGGTGTCACCCAAAAAAGGGTCCAAGGCCAAACAGGCAAAGAAAAACCCAAAACAACCCAAAGCTTTTTATCGGTCGCTCATATTTTGGCTCATGACGGAGACCCCTCGGTCTTGGTCTGGTTTTTAGCTCTCCTGGGACAGCCTTCCTGGTTTTTAATCCTGGGCGCCATCTACATCAACCTTCTGTGGATCATTGATTTCGTCACTTCCCAAAAAGAGCGTTAAATGTAATATAATGGAGGGCTTATGAAAATAGGCTCTAAACGCTATACCATGGTCACGGCGTATGACGCTCTAACTTCTCAGCTTTTGGAAGAGGTTGGGGTTGATTTTATTTTGGTGGGAGACTCTCTAGGGATGGTGCTTTTGGGATACCCAAACACCGCCTGTGTCACGATGGAGGAGATGCTTCATCACGCCAAGGCTGTTCGTCGGGGGGCGCCGAAGTCTTTTGTGATTGGGGATTTGCCCAAAAAAGGTGTTTCTGGAGGCCCTCGCCAAGCCTTGTTGTCGGCTCAAAAATTTACGAGCGAAGCCGGAATGGATGGCGTGAAGATCGAGTGGGGGAAGCACGCGTTAAGCTCCGTAGAGTTGATGGCCCGAAAAAAAATATTTGTGCAGGGGCATGTGGGTCTTACACCTCAAGCTTGCAAAGATGCTTCCGAGTTTAGGCTTCAAGGTAAAACGGTAAAGAACGCGTACGAGATTTATCGCCAAGCCAAGGCTTTTGAGAGTGCGGGAGCTAAAATGTTGCTTTTGGAATGTATTCCTGCGGAGCTGGCGCAAATGATTCGAAGCGCGGTCAAAATTCCAACCATCGGGATTGGGGCTGGCCCTTTTTGTGATGGGCAGGTTCTGGTTTTTCAGGATCTTGTGGGCTTGTTCGATGGATTTAAGCCACGCTTTGTGCGTCGATACACGGAATTGGCGGCCCAAGCAAGGAAGGCCTTAAGAAATTTTACTCAAGATGTGCGCGGAGGACGTTTTCCCTCAGAAAAAGAGAGTTTTTTGATGGAAAAAAGTGTTTTAAAACAACTTTCTGACAAGATCCGAAAGACTTCTTTATGACAAACCTGATTCTTTTTTCACTCGCTTTTCTAGCTTATTTTGGTGTTCTTGCTTTTTGTTTTACCCATTTTGAGTCGCGCAAACATCCGGCACGCTACTTTATCTTTTTTTCTCTGCCGGTAATGATCTTGCTTTTTGTGATCGCCGTTCTTTATTTGCGACCGCTTGGATCAACCCAGGCAGGGGAGGCTGGACCCAGCCCATGGTTGTGGTTTCATCTGGGATTGCTTCTGCCGGGATTGGCGGGACTTCTGACCTCGGTATCCAGCGCTATGCTTTATCTTTTGCAATCTGCCCAGCTGAAATCCAAACACCTGCAGAAAGCTTTTTTTAAATTACCATCCTTGGACTCTTTGGACCGGGCACATTTTTCTTCTTTGGTTTGGGGGACAGTTCTTTTTTCTTTGGGAATTTTGAGCGGGATCTTATGGGCCAAGGATCAGATGGTTTTGGCTCAAGTATTAAAAGATAAAAAAGTAATCTTGTCGTTTGCCACCTGTTTTATGTATTGGGGAATTTTGACCCTGCGAGTTTCTTCGATGCGCCGTGGGCAAAAAATAGCCATTGGCACGGTGCTCGTGTTTATTTTGCTCTTTGTCACCATTGTCAGCTCACACGAGATCGGTCGTCTTTCCGGGGGATTTTGATGGAAATCATCGTGATGGGCTTAAACCACAAGACGGCTCCGGTAGAACTTCGAGAAAAGCTGAGTATTCGAGCCCAGGAGAGCCAGGCTTTTCTTCATCGCCTCAAAGAAGAGGGCGTCTTTGATGAGCAGGTGCTCTTATCCACCTGCAACCGCACCGAGATTTATGGCGTAACTCAAAACCACCCGCAGGCGGTGGAGAAAACAAAAAAAATATTAAGTGCCCACGCAAAACTTGGGGTGGAGGCCTTTGAGGACAAGCTTTACATCCTAAAACAGCCGGATTCAGTGCGACATCTTTTCTCGGTGGCATCCGGAATGGACTCCATGGTTTTGGGGGAAACGGAAATCACAGGACAAGTCAAAGACGCTTATTTGGCGGCCCACTCTGATAAAAACACGGGAAAAGTTCTAAACAATCTATTCCAACGATCTTTAAAAGTAGCTAAAAACTTAAGAACTCATACGGAGATTGGGGTGGGTCGTGTCAGTGTGGCCAGTGTGGCTGTGGATCTGGCCGAAAAAATATTTGAAGATTTGTCCGGCGTGCGGGTGATGGTTTTGGGGACCGGGGAGATGGCCACACAGCTTTTGAAGGCAATGACGGGTCGTGGGGCACATGCACTGATTGTTTCCAGTCACCATCCTGAAAGGGCCTTGGATTTGGCTCAGGAGTTTGGGGGAGAAGTGGTTGGTTATCATTTGCTGGACGCCAAAATATCCGAGGCGGATATCTTGATCGCCTCGACCTCGGCTGCCAATTGTTTAATTCGAGAGCCCCAAGTTCAAGGCTGGATGAAAACACGTCATCAAAAACCCTTGTTTTTAGTGGATATCGCGGTTCCTCGTAACATCGAAGCGGCGGTAGAGCGTATCGATAACGTCTATCTGTACAACGTGGACGATCTTAAAGAAATTGCTGAAAAAAATAAAACACTCCGAGAAAACCAGGTGATAGCTTGCTCGGAGATTGTCAAAAACCAGACACAGTTTTTTATGGACTGGCTTCTAAAAGAGTTTGGCGGCAAGACTTCCCCTCGCGCGGTGCGCTCATGAGTATTCTTCGAGTTGGGACCCGCGGAAGCCTCTTGGCCCTGGCTCAAGCCCGGGAAGTGGTGCGTTGCCTCAAAAAGAAAAACCCCGG
>CAZCDB010000031.1:0-12857 GCA_964497635.1 uncultured Planctomycetia bacterium
GCCATTTTCAAAATTTCAAGATTTGAAAAACCATGCCCCGTCCCCAGATTAAACGCCTGATTTTTAACTCCACGGCTTAGAGCCTTCAACGCTAAAAGATGCGCGTCCACAATATCTTCGACGTGAATATAATCACGCACGCAGGTCCCATCTGGTGTTTTAAAATCATCGCCAAATAATACGAGTTGTTTCTTTTTTCCAGAGGCAGCTTTGAGAATATTGGGTACCAGATGGGATTCAGGCTCGTGGACTTCTCCCGTTTTCCCATGGGAGTGCGCACCCGCCGCGTTAAAATAACGCAAAGCGATGTAGGAAGAGTTGGAAGCCTTGGCCCAATCTTTTAACATCCACTCCATCATGAGTTTGGACCAGCCATAAGGATTGGTAGGCGACTGAGGATGATTTTCCGTCATCGGCGTTTTTAGGGGCTCACCATAAGTCGCACAGCTCGATGAAAATATCAGCGCACGAACTTTGGCCTCTTGCATCGTTTGCAAGAGATTGACGCCTGCCGCGACATTGTTTTCGTAATATTTGAGAGGATTAGCGACCGACTCCCCCACCATCGCAGAAGCCGCAAAATGCATCACCGCATCGATTTTGTATTTCTTAAAAACCGCACGGCACTGAGCTTTATTTTTAAGATCCGCTTTCACAAACTCGGCTTCTTTGGGAACCAAAAACCGATGCCCCATACTCAAGTCATCAAGCACCACCACCGAGTACTTCTTCTCCACCAGACGATGAGCCATGCAGGAGCCAATATACCCCGCCCCTCCCGTCACAAGAATTTTCATGGTAGATGCTCCGTAAAAAATCGGAGAGGTAGGGATTCGAACCCTAGGACCCGTTTTACCAGGTCAGTCACTTAGCAGGCGACTGCAATCGGCCTCTCTGCCACCTCTCCTAAATCTTTAAATCAAAATTACCTTAAAAAAACTAATTCCTCCGCGCTTCCTGCATTTTGCGGACAGCGTTTCGGACAAAACCTCGGGGAGAAACGCGAAGCAGTTGAATAATGAGACGGTTTTTAAAACCAGGAACCACAACCGCCTTCCCCCGCTTCATCCCCTCAAAACCAATCCATGCCACCTCCTCGGCGGACATATTCAGATGCTTGCTAAAGAGCATCGACTTCTTCATCCCGGCTGCCGCGCGAAAATTGGTCTCCGTGGGCCCCGGACATAAAGCCGTCACCATCACCCCCGTCCCACGCGCCTCCTCGGCAATCGCCTCCGAAAACGACAACACAAACGCCTTGGTCGCGTAATAAATCGCCATCAGGGGGCCAGGCTGAAACGCGGCGGTGGAGGCTACATTCAAAATGGTACCGCGCCTGTTTTTTATCATATCCTTTAGAAACAATTTGGTCAAACAAACAAGCGACTCGACATTGAGCCGGATCATCTGCCGCTCGCTCTCAAGATCCGTTTCCCAAAAATTCCCGTAGCCGCCAAACCCCGCATTGTTGACAAGAATATCGACTTGGATTCCCCGGCGCAAAAGTTCTTCATACACCTGGCGGCAATGATCCACAATGCTCAGATCGCTTTCAATCACGATCACTTTCGTTGAATGATTTTTCTCTAAATCCGCAGCAATTTGATGAAGCTTATCTTTTGAACGCGCCACGAGAACCAAATCATACTTTTCGTGGGCAAAAATTTTTGCCAGCTCGAAACCGATGCCGCTGGAGGCCCCGGTAATCAATACCGTTTCTTTATTCATCAATCACAAGCCTTCCTCTTATTTTATTTTTCTGTAGAAGATTTTGTCGTGACCTTTTTTGTCAAAGGCTTGAGAGTTGTCTGTGGAGTTAGGTTAAAATCAATCGCCTTGATTGAAGGTTTTGTATAAACCACCCCAGGACGCGGCGCTCGAGACGGTTGAGAACGAGTCGGTTCCGTAGAACTGGGTGGGGCCGTCCTGGCAGGCGCTGGTGCAGGTTTTGGAGTAAATCTAAACCTCTCCCAACCTCTAACATGGGGACTTACAGCCGCCAAATAAGACTCCCCGTTAGCCCCAACCCCGGCACGAACATAAGCCTGCAGACGAATAGAGAAAAGTGAAAAAGTGCCATCCGGATAATATTCTATTTCAAATTGTGTGATGGTTCCTATCGAGTCTTCGCTGGCGGTCAGGATTGCCCCTGGACCGACCGGAGCCAGGTACTTTCCACTCTGAAATGAGCGGATCGACACGATACTTCCACCGTCGGATCCGAAGAACTGGAATTTTTCCCAGCTTCTGGCGTGCGGACTCGCTGCAGCTACAAAACTACCGGGCCCAACCCCCGCCCGAACATATTTACCCGAAAGATCTGAAATGAATGGGGTGACCTCCGCTTGGGACGCTGCGTCTATCTTCTTAAATTTTTTCTCCCCATCGTTGTATTTGAACTCACTGCGTGTGCCACGGTGCCTATCGAAAGTGACTCCTCCCAGGTTGATTCTCATCTCATTTAAGCGAATCCAACCGGTGTTAAAGCGCCTTGAAAAATCACCGTAACCAACACGTGTGTTCACCCGAACTTCCGGCGTGACAAAAAACTGGGCATGGTATTCTGGCTTGCTCCAGGAAAAACCATATTTTTTCTGCGCACTCCTACCTTCGGTCTGAAGCGCCGGAAGAGTAAACTCTAGATTTTTCATATTCCGATCGTTGAAACGGACTTTCTCCGAACGAATCTTTTGAGAGCCCTCAAACGCGTTGTATTCGAGAGTAACATTTCCCTTTCCACTCACGTGAATCCCCGCTTCTGCAGAACCTTCTAGCACACCCAGATCAAAACTGGTATTGGTCAAGGACGCCGGGATAGCGATGTCAAAAGCATCTGTGTCGCTTCCGAAAGGCGGCGAAAAATTTACGTTGTGGTCAAAATCAAGATCCCAGCTGTTGGGATTGTGATAGACATTGGTCCAAAATACCCTAAAGCGGCACCCCCAACCAAAACGGACTTGAAGAACCCCTTCATTGCCATCAAAAATAAGATCGTTCGATAGTCCCGCATCACGATAAAATTTCGCATCAGCATTCAGAGCGCGAGCGCCAACCGAATGGTGCACTTTGGTCGGGTGATCTTGGATGTCTTTGATAAAAATATTGGTTGGATGAAGCTCGCCGCTCACTTCAATCGGGATTCTCATACCAATCCCGTAAGAACCCATGAGAGTGATACGAAAAAATCCGCTACAATAATTCCAGCGCCGCTCCCATTCCCAGCTATCGCCGCGCGTAAATCCCGTCAAAAATTGAGTCTTGTACTCAAACTCTCCTGAAGACCGAGACTCCGCTGCTTCGTAAGAGGTAGCGACGGGAGAATGGGGCGGGATCACCGCCTCCGTGGCGAGGTCCGGAAGATCTAAGCGAAGCAAAATCGGGCGGAAAGCATTCTTGGCGGCTTGAAACGGCTGAAGCGCGCTATAGGAAAAGACTCCGTTTCTTAAGGTAGGCATTTGGAGCCGGCCGTTGGACAACAAAAACGCTCGCTTAGGCACCACCACGGTATCGACAATCTCAAAAGGACCTTTACCATCCGCGATCGCTTGGATCACAGCGTCTTCGCCACCCGCTTCGGCCGCCTGTCGGATGGGATCATCCGCCGGAAGACTGGCCATTTCATGGCGCATAAAATTTTGAAGCCCGGCAACTCCCTCGGGTTTTAGCAGGGCCTTATTAAACCTTGAACGACCTCCGGCCAGAAAACTACCAAATTCCGGCGAGGCGCCAGCTAATACCTGAGGATTGGTGACTGTCACGCTTGTACTTTTGACAATCGCGTATGAATCTTCAAACTCAAGCACTTCGTCTTGTACTTCAACAGGTCCTTTCAAAACACCGCCCCGCGAAGCAATCCGGCTAGCTCCTTGAGCAAACTTGTCCTGCTCTTCAAAGGCTTTGCCGAGCACTCGGCCCAGCTTCATTGTCTGGCCATCCTCCAGCGTCACCTCATTTTCCATAAAAGCCCGGGTGAGGGGTTTACGGCTAAGCACCGACTGAAAATTAAGTTTTTTAGAAAGAACGGAGTCATCGCCGGCTTTAGAAAACGGCTGAACTGCAAGATCACCGGCAAAAGCGTTTTGAGAAAATAAAAAAATTGGAAGGAGAGCTATGAAAAAAATAAAATTTCGGAGGGAGTAGGATTCGAACCCACGGTACCTTTCGGCACAACAGTTTTCAAGACTGCCGCAATAGACCACTCTGCCATCCCTCCTAAATTTTTGAGTCAAAATTACCTCTTGTTATTCTTTTCGCACAAAAGATTCTCTTGAATCTATGGGTAGAGAGAACATTCTATACAAGTCCGAATACTTTTCCAAGCATCTGTTATCCAGCGTATTGATCTCCTGATTCTCATCCCGAAGAACTGCTTCCACTCGCTCTTCTTCACCAAACAATCGGAGAGGGACTTCTAGCTCCCTGCTAGAACCGTAAAAAATGTAAGTATTTTTGGAAAAAATTCTCATTTGCACATAAGGAAAAACGCTCTGGACTGTGTTATAGAGAACCTTTGCAAATTTTGGATTATCCCCCATCGCCCAAACAGCAAAAATTCCGCCAGGTTTCAAACGATCATGATAAATTTTGAAGTATTCCTTCGTAAACAAGGGGGATGAGTGAATAATTCTTACTTCTTCGATATCAATGACGATCGCGTCGTATATCTCTTTTGTTTTTCGAATATAGTTGGCCCCATCCTCGATGATTAAGTTGGCTTTGGGAGATCCCAAAACTCCCTTATTTTCTAATGAAAAATATTCACGGCAAGCCTGAGCAACCACAGGGTTAATTTCAATAATGTCGACTTTGGAGACGTTGGGATGAATTGCAAGGCTTTCAGCGGTATATCCACACCCAAGACCGATATTAAGAACCCTGGAATCCGCCGGACCCTTCTCAGCCACCCAGAGACCTAAGGCTTCCTCCGAATCTCTGTCTTTGTAGCCACACATCGGCCGGTAATTAATAAAAAGTGTCTTATTCCCCTTAACCCCATAAGCATTCTGCCCCACAGTCACAACTCCAAAAGGAGAAGATTTTTGGAAAATGACTTGGCCAAAACGGGCCTGGTAAGGAATTAAGGACTCTTTCTTGCTTGGTGATTCCGTTTTTTGTCCATCCCTCTTCTCGGACCATGGCGATCCCCCTACAACCCAAACTGATAAAATTGCTAAAAACAAAAAAATTAATTTTTTGAGAACCGGCGAAGAAAGAAGGATAGTCACGGTCAAAATATTAATCATGACTGCCACCCATAAGGTCTTCTCAAATCCAAGATAAGGAATCAAAATAAATCCTGCCAAGAGGACCCCACCAATGGCCCCTAGCATATCCACAAAATAAACTCGACCCGTTTCCTGAACACCCGCCTCTACGGTTGACAGATAAAGCCCATTGAGAACAGGGAAAGTACCTCCGATAAAAAATGCAGGCACAAAAAGGTAAATAAACACAAACAAGCTTTTGAATAAATGCTTTTGCCAAACTAAAATTGAAAACCGATCAATTCCGTCAAGAACTGTTGGAAGATAAAAATAATGGTTTAGCACTATAAGCGCGTATCCGATGAGAAGAAAATTCATCATGCAGAGAAAACCAACCGCAGCCTCCCTACTTTTAACTTTGGAAGAGAAAAAAAGACTCGAGAATGCTAAGCCGCTAAGAAAAGCAGCGATCGTCAAAGAAGCGGCAAAAATGGTTTCGGAGTAAAAAAGAAATAGAACTTTAAGGCAATAGATTTCATAGATTAAAGAGGAGAGGCCTGCTAAAAAGGTGACAATCAGAATTGTCCGCCTTTTCATAATACTTATTTCTTAATCACTTCTAAGCCGCCAAGAAAAGGCCTTAAAACCTCCGGAATTAAAACAGACCCATCCGGCATCTGATAATTTTCAAGAATTGCGATCATCACGCGCGGAAGAGCAAGTCCGGAACCATTGAGCGTGTGGACAAATTCACTTTTTCCGGTATCTTTTCTTTTGAAACGAATATTAGCCCGCCTGGCTTGAAAGGCTTCAAAATTACTCACCGAAGAAACCTCTAGCCACCGACCCAGACCCGAGGCCCACACTTCGATGTCATAGCACTTGGCCGCGCCAAACCCCATATCCCCCGAGCAGAGCTGAAGCACTCGGTAAGGCAGGTTGAGAAGCTGAAGGATTTTTTCCGCGTCTTTAAGCATCTTCTCATGTTCTTCGTAAGAATTTTCAGGCTTTGAAAATTTAACCAGCTCAACTTTATCAAATTGATGCACGCGAACCAAACCCTTGGTATCTTTGCCATAAGATCCGGCTTCCCGGCGAAAACAAGGCGTGTAGGCGGTGTATTTCAGCGGCAAATCCTCTTCGCGAAGCGTCTCATCCCGATGAAGATTGGTCACAGGCACTTCGGCGGTAGGGATCAGATAAAGCTCATCGTCCTTAAGCTTGTACATATCTTCTTCAAATTTTGGTAGCTGGCCCGTGCCCATCATCGTCGCCCGATTCACCAGTGCCGGCGGCCAACATTCCCGGTAGCCGTGGTTGGTGGTGTGATAATCCAACATGAAGTTAAGCAGACCTCTCTGGAGCTTCGCCCCCGCACCACAAAACACCGCAAAACCACTCCCGGAGATCTTAGCTCCTCTTGCCATGTCTAAAATGCCAAGCTCTTGCCCCACTTCACTATGCTCTTTGGGCTTAAAATCAAACTTTTTAGCCTCTCCCCAGCTCGAAACCACCGTATTTTGGCTGCTATCCACTCCCACAAAGACCGAGGAATGTGGGATATTTGGGATAATCATGAGCAAATCAGTGACTTTTTGCGAAAGTTCACCCACAGAAGACTCAATTTCACCTATTTTTTGGGAAACTACCTTCATGGAGGCGATTGCCTCTTTGGGGTCTTTCTTCTCCTTCAGGAGGCTGCTGACAAGGTCATTGGCTTTATTTTTTTCAGCGCGGAGACTATCAAGCTCTTGAGCCCGAACGCGTCGCTCTTCGTCCAGCTTTAGGAAGGCATCAAAATCCAACTTCGGGGCCCGCACCTTCAGATGCCCCCGAACCAGTTCTTTATTTTCACGAATAAAGCTAAGGTCTAACATAAAATCTCCCGAACTTGGTATTTTATTTTCACTTTTCGTATTACAGGTTCAGTTGCGAGTCGCTTCGACGAGGTGTGGTGATAACCACATTGAGGAGAAGCAACGAAGCAAATGTGCCTGTAATGCGAAAAGTGAGCCGGGAGAGGATCGAACTCTCGACACCATCCTTAAAAGGGATGTGCTCTACCAACTGAGCTACCGGCTCTAAACAAATAAAAAAGTGATCGATTAATTTTGCGTCAGTTCTTTTTCCTTGGAGGATTGAGCCTGGTCTATCATCTGGATATAGCGGTCGGTAAGCTTTTGTATATCCTGCTCGGCCTTAAAAGACTCATCTTCGGTGATCTTCTTTTCCTTGCCCAAAGCTTTGATCTTTTCATTGCCGTCGCGACGAATGGCTCTCATGGAGACGCGTCCATCCTCGGCCAGTTTATGCACGATCTTGACCATCTCCTCACGACGTTCGCGAGTCAGCGAAGGGATGCCGATACGTATCAGTTTTCCATCGATCACCGGGGTCACCCCAAGATCGGAATCCATGATAGCCTTTTCGATCGCTTTGAGAGCGGAAGCATCCCAAGGGTGAATCAAAAGAAGTCTAGGCTCAGGAATCGTGATATTGGCCATCTGCTTTAAAACTGTCATGGTGCCGTAATAGTCAACTTTGATATTGTCCACCATCCCGCTTTGGGCACGGCCCGTGCGGACAGATCCAAAATTTTGCTGGGTAACTTCCAGCGTTTTTTTCATCTTGTCTTCAGCTTCGCGAATGACGTTTTGTGAAAGACTCATTTTGAAACCAGTGTCCCTATGTTTTGCCCGGTGATGACACGCCGGATATTCCCCTGTTTTAACAAATCAAACACAATAATCGGCAAATCATTGTCCATGCAAAGGCTGATCGCGGTCGAATCCATCACCTTGAGCCCTTTTTTCAAAACATCCATGTAGCGCAGCTTGGTAAAACGCTTGGCATTTTGATTTTTCTTCGGGTCATCCGAATAAATGCCGTCCACTTTGGTAGCCTTCAAAATCACTTCCGCCCCAAGCTCAATGGCTCGCAAAGCCGCCGTGGTATCCGTCGTAAAATAAGGATTCCCAGTGCCGCCGGCCAAGATGACAATCCTGTCTTTTTCTAGGTGCCGAATCGCACGCCGCCGAATGTAAGGCTCAGCGACCGAGTGCATCGCAATCGCTGTTTGGACACGGGTATAGACACCTTTACGCTCAAGCGCATCCTGCAAAGCCATGCTATTGATAACAGTGGCCAGCATTCCCATGTAGTCGGCAGTCGCCCGGTCCATCCCGCGATTTTCCCCCTGAAATCCGCGGAAGATGTTGCCGCCGCCGATCACAATCGCCAGCTGAACACCCAGACTTTTGACTTCCTTAAGCTGAGCGGCAATATCCTCAACCACATCCGGATCCACTCCATAGTCTTGTTTTCCTTGGAGCGCTTCACCGGATAGTTTTAGGAGTACGCGTTTATACTTTTTCATGCGCTTTAAGCGACGTTTTCCCCAAGCTGAAAGCGGACAAACTGCTTCACCTGAACTGTGTCTGCGACTTTCTTACCGGTCTCAGCCAGTAATTGCTGGATGGACTGCTTATCATCCTTCACAAAAGGCTGCTCGAGCAAACACTGTGCTTGATAAAACTTATCTAGTTTTCCAGCAACGATTTTCTCGACGATATTCTCAGGCTTGCCTTTGACTTCCTCACGGAAAATAGCTTTCTCACGCTCAAGCACCACCGCAGGAACCTCGGCTCGAACCAAGCAAATCGGATTGGAAGCCGCTACTTGCATTGCCAGGTTCTTGCCCAGCTCTTCAACCTCTGAGCTCTTAAGAGACTCTTGCTTACCTGCTACAAGCTCAACCAAAATCCCAAGCTTCTGATTGGAGTGGATGTACTGAAACAAAGCGCCATCCTTAGTCTGAACAAGCTTGGCACGACGCACCAACATTTTCTCGCCAATTTTTCCGGACAACTCCGCGACTCGTCCCGAAACCTTCTCACCACCAATGGCCGCTTCCCCTTGAGCAAGCACTTCTTGCATCGCCAAAGTAGCCAGATTTTTAAAATCTTCCGTGCGCGCGACAAAATCCGTCTCGCAGTTGGTCTCGGCAATGACAGCTTTCTTCCCATCATTTTGGATGGTAATCAGTCCTTCTTTGGCCTCGCGTCCCACACGCTTGGCAGCTGATGCCATGCCTTTTTTTCTTAAGAAATCAATCGACTTCTCAATGTCGCCGCCACACTCTTTAAGCGCCGCCTTGCAGTCCATAATCCCCGCGCCGGTTCTCTCGCGTAGTTCCTTCACATTGTCGACGCCTGTCATCATTTGGAAGCTCCTGACAAAGAAACTTCATCCGCAACCTCGTCCTTGTCCTTGGCTTCAACTTCGGAACGTTTTACTTTTTGGGCCCCTTCAATCACGCTATCGGTGATCACGCGGATAATAAGCTTGAGTGAGCGGATCGCATCGTCATTGGCCGGGATCGGGTATTGAACGCGATCAGGGTCCGAGTCTGTATCCACGATGGCAATCACGGGAATCCCCAAACGATTGGCTTCTTTGATGGCGATATCTTCTTTTTTGGCATCGACGACAAACATCGCGCCCGGCAAACGGCCCATCTCGGCAATTCCGGCAAGATTTTTTTCAAGCTTGCTGATTTCTTTTTCGTTCATCGAGACTTCTTTTTTGGTCAAAAGATCAAACGTACCATCCGTTCTCATCTGAATGAGACTCTTGTAGCGACGGATGCTGTTGCGAATGGTTTGAAAATTGGTGAGGGCTCCTCCCAGCCAGCGAGCATTGACATAAAACATGCCGGCGCGCTTGGCCTCTTCCCCAATAATGGCCTGCGCTTGGGGCTTGGTGCCCACATAAAGAATCGGCAACCCTTGGGCGGCAATGCTACGGATAAAGTTACAAGCTTTGACCAGATGATCGGCTGTTTTTTCTAAATCGATGATGTAAATCCCATTTTTTTCGCCGAAAATATACGGCTTCATCTTGGGATTCCATTTTTTGGTCTGATGACCGAAATGCGAACCTGCTTCGAGTAAACCTTGGATGAGCTCTTGAGACAATTTAATTCTCCTTTATTTCATTTAATGGAACGCCTAAGTCATTTAATAACAAAGACTTGGGTACGGATACCCGTTCTCCATTCCTTTCAAAACAAAACCGTATTTCAAAAGGGCTGATAAAACGATCCTAGCTCTGGCACTCGCCAAAACAAGATCCGGCTTCTTGGAACCCGTTATTATAGCAAAGTTTAGGTTCGACGCAAGGGGTAAAATTAGGCTGATTTTCTAAGAATAAGCTCTACCGGGTAATAGGTTACTTTTTTATCCAGAGCTTTTTTGTCGCCATCTAAATACCGGACCAGACGCGCTGCCGCATCCTTGGCCATTTGATACACTGGAACCCGCACCGTTGTCAGGGGAACAGGGGCCACTGAAGCCACCCGGTCATTGTCATAACCCACAACAAGCACGTCTTTGGGACAACGGAGGCCCACTCGCTTGAACGCGCGCAAAGCCCCAATGGCCATGTGGTCATTGAGACAGAAAATCGCATCGCAGGACTTTTTTGACTGGAAATATTCTTCCACAAGGCGCTCAGCCTTTTCTTCCTGATAATCCCCTTGCAGGTAATCGATCTTTATTTGAGAGGAGCGACATACACTTTCAAATCCTTTTCGGCGGCCCTGGCTGTCCCCCGACCAATGTTCTCCCTCAACCATGAGAAATTTTTTACACCCTTTCGAGAGTAAATACCGAGCGACTTGCTCGCCCCCCGAAAAACTATCTCCCGCCACAAAATTGACGCCGAGATCTTCTTCTGGGTCGTTGATCACCACACAAGGCACCCCAATCCGCTTGAGTGCTTTTTTTTGGGAGAAAAAATTGGGCCAGTGCGTGACCAGGAGCGCATCCACATCCTCTGCTGCTCTGAAATCGTGCCGGTCCCAGGTGCTTTTATAAGAAGGTTTCATGAGAACCATCTTGAAATGATATTCCGAACTTAAAACCGCGTCGGAGACGCCGCTTAAAACACTCGCATAATAATCACTGAAAAAGATCCCCTCAAAGTGAGGCATTAAAAAACCGACGGTTTTAAAAGCTTTGCCCGCTAAACGACTGGCCGTCAGTGTCGGGCTGTAGCCATATTTTTCAATCGTCCGATCAATCTTCTCGAGTGTCTCAGGAGCGATCTTGGAGCGAGTGCTAAGATTAGTGGCACGAGAAATCGTGGCGATAGAAACGCCAGCAATCTCAGCTAAGTCGTAAATGGTTTTCTTCATGGAAGGCTCCGCAGAACTTAAGCTACCCTCCGGTTTCATTTCTGTCAAGCAATGCTCTAGGGTTGGACCAACCATTTCAAGAAATCATTTTCAATATACCCGGGAGAAGTGACGATCTCATACAAGTGATCCCGGTTATCGCGAGCCGTCGCTCCCAGAGAAGCGATAGAGTTAGCGTAGCGCCGATTATAAGCATTTCTGTATACAGAACTTGCTTTTATCCGGGCAAAGAGGCTATTGGCTCTGATCATCATGCCTAAAAAAGTGGACTGGTCGTAAAACTCGTATCCAACAATTCCCATCAAAATCACTCGACACTCCACACTGACGTTGGCACCAACACCCGGGTTGATTGCATAGAGATTGGTAAAAGCGATCCGATGACTCGCCGAGATTTTCATTTTTTGGAAAAGATCATAGGCTAGCTCATATCTTGATGGGCCCGCCCATGAATCCAGATCCTCAGGCTTGATCACGCCGCTAGCGATGTCACTTAAAAGTTGATGACGATTCACCGCTTTAAAGATCCCCGTTTTTGCAAAACTGTCATAACGGGTCCCAAATAGCGTGTTGATGACCAGTCGGTTTTTATCCGTGGATCTTAAAAAATGGAGGAAGCTTCCCGCTCTTTTGAGAATAAACGCATGTCGTTCGTTGCCAACATAAGGAGCGCCCGTAGCACTGGCCCAGCTGACCATGTCGATCAGTGTTTGACGTAAAATAGCACTCGTCCCCGAACCAGCGGTAGGAACCAAAACCCCATAAATCGTCTCAAATGCCCTTTCCAAATCCGGATCCGCGTACATCCTTGCCAAAAAATCGGAAGCATTTGCCAAAACCGGCTGGTTGAAAGCTCCCGGCGCGATGATGCCTTGCATAAGAAGTGCAATATCACTTTCACCAAGAGGGCCTGAGATCCTAAAAGACGATCCGTAGAGGGTGTTCACCTGTGCTAGGAGGCTTTCGCTGGCACGAATTCCCGATAACATGGCACTGGCCTGCCGAAGACGGGCGATATAAGCCGTTTCCGAAAAAACACCCGCGGAAGGATCCGTCACAATCTGGATCAGCTTCACTCGTAGGCTGATGTCACTAATATTCCCAGAAAAAGGAATGCTTATAGAATAAATACGTTTGAAGTCGTCCAAAGACCGAGAAGACGCTCTCAAACCTGCCAGAAGATCAGCGGCTTTATGATAAACCGACTTCTGACTCGGTGTTGCCGTTGCATCCTGGACTCGGAGGACCGAACTAAATGCCAGACCATCAAATAAAAAACCGATCTGAGCACCATGCAGCCCACCAATCATTGGGATATACTGATCAAACAAAGTGTTGAACGCGTTCAAAGAAGCCTGCGAAACGCGGATCTTGTCCAGAAAAAGAGAGCTCTTGCTCAAAAGCGCCAAGTAATCTTTTTTGACAAATCCCGGCTGGCTGACTAGGTCAAAAATAGT
>CAZCDB010000031.1:12957-18291 GCA_964497635.1 uncultured Planctomycetia bacterium
AAGGGGCTATCGAACGTATTTTCTTCATTAAGCGCCAGCAAATATTCGGCTTTTTTTCTGAAACTTGCGGACAATACAGCGTTCTTGGAGAAATATTCCTCGAGCACGCGGTAGGAAAGAATCATCTGGTTGGTAACTTCAACCGATTTCAGAGCTCCTCTTTTCAAACGACGCGCGTTTTCCGCGTTGGAATAATCAAAGCCTTTGGACGTAAAAAAATCACCTCCAAAAGAGTTGTCGCTTTTCTGGATGAGTGACGACTCTTCAATCTTCTGTACATAAGAAAGAAGATTGATCCCGAAATCACGCTCAAGCACTTCCGGTCCGATAGAAGAAATCGCCCACGCGTCCACATCCAGACTCGGCACTACATTCATCCTCATCGTGCCAGTCGCCGGTTCAAAAGTACCCCCAGCCAGAAATAGGCCAGTGATCGGATTATAGGCTTTGGTTTTAAGCCAATTTTTGATGCCGGCTGCCGTCGCATTCATCGAAGTCCTATCCGCCACACTCAAGAAACTCAAATCTTTCACGCGATTAAGCAGAGACAACGCGTCGAGATCGTTTTCAGTGGAAATAATGCGTGAATGATTACCGGTTTTACTCATCGCCACGGCACCCCCGTCATACTGGGGCAAGGTCGTGATCCACTTGGCGATGGAAACAGCGATTTGGAGGGCATTTTCATCACCCGAAGCGCTTTCGGCATAATGAAGCATGAAGAGCCCAAGCCACGCGTTTTCCCCCAAGCCTTTTCTCCATTCATATTTTTTCCAGTGATAAGCAGAATCCACGTTGTAAACAGTCCAAAACCCATCAAAAGTGTCCGGTTGAAATTGACCCGCGTAAAAATCAAAGATCTTCTTGGCAGCGGCCTTATTCCCGGCCTTTAAAAAAGCAATCCCCGCCAGCGCTTGATCGTAAGTGTAGGCCTGAGTGTAAGCATAAATTTTTGCCCATTCGGCGACATGGCCCTCATGATAAACAAAAGCATCATCTTCCGTATGGCTAGCCAAAAGGCCAGAATTGCTTCTATCTTGGTTAGCAACCATCCAAGGGTAAAGGCTCTGAGCGGGAACTGGGTTGGAAAAAGTAGGGGTTGTCAGGGATTGAGCTGACAGCAGCTGACTTTCGTTTCTGTGCGCTACGAGACCTGAGGCACTGCTTTCTCGCTGAGCTTGCTGACTGGGCGTCTGTGCAACGACAGAAATAGATTCTTGGGAAAGTGGGGTTGAAAACATCTCCGGTGTAGCTGCAAAAATCAAGCTACCGGCCCCCTGCTCTAGCATAAAACAAATGGTTAAAAGAATTGCCCCTATTTTTTTCATCACAACCTCCTGATATCCTCTTTTAATGTAAGCGCTTACATTTATAGGGAGTATACCCGCTAAAAAGATAAAGTCAAGGGGTGGGGGTAAAAATTAATTCGGTAGGTCAGACCTTAAACTGCAACTCGTAAAGCCGCTGGTAGACTCCGCCGCGCTTCATAAGCTCCTCGTGGGTTCCCACTTCGGAAATCCCGCCATCGTTCATCACGACAATCCGGTGGGCATCCTTAATCGTTGAGAATCGATGGGCAATCACAAGGACTGTCCGGCCCCGCATGAGGTTGTGGATGGCATCTTGCACCAAAAGCTCGGATTCGGAATCCAGGGCAGAAGTCGCCTCGTCCAAAATCAGGATGGGAGGATTTTTTAAAACCGCGCGAGCGATCGAGAGCCTTTGCCTCTCTCCACCCGACAAGCGTACCCCCCGGTCTCCGACCAGCGTCTGGTACTTTAATGGCAGCTTAGAAATAAAATCATGCGCATTGGCAATCCGCGCAGCGGCTTCGATGTCTGCTTGGGAAGTTTTGGAACGGCCATAAGCAACATTGGCGCTGACGGTGTCATTAAAAAGAATGGTCTCCTGCGTCACAATCCCGATCTGAGAGCGCAAGGATTTCAAGGTAGCGTCTTTAAGATCCACGCCATCCACGGTGATACGTCCACCCACAGGATCGTAAAAACGAGGAAGCAGATTCACAAGACTTGTCTTACCCATCCCACTAGGACCCACAATCGCGATGATTTCCCCGTTTTTGACTTTTAAATTGACGCCGGAGAATACCAGCTTCTCTCCATAGCCAAAGGAAACATTCTGAAAATCGATTTCTCTTTTGATTGGGGTGAGATGTTTAGCTTCTTCTTTCTCCATAATCTCATTGGGCGCGTCCAAAATCTCAAAAATTCTCTCCGCTGCCGCCATTGCGTGCTGGTTGATCCCATGGACTCTTGAGAGCCTCTTAAAAGGCCTTAAAAGCGAGAACAAAGCCAAAAGAAACGCAATAAAAGCCCCCGGTGACATCTGGCTATCCACCACCAGTCGCCCCCCGATCCAAAGCACGACCCCAAGACAAACAAACCCAATAAATTCTGTCAGAGGACTGACCACAATCATGCGACTGATCGATAGCATCAGTGTCTTATAAAGGTCCTGGTTTTGCCTCTGGAAACGCTCCTTTTCGTAAGCCTCCATCCCAAACCCCTGCACAATCCGGATCCCCGAAATGGATTCAAAAAGTGTGGAGCTGATCGTGGCCACCTGCTCCTGACTGGAACGGCTGATTTTCTTTAAGCGTCTCCCCACTTTCATCACGGGAAAAACCACCAAGGGCAGCAAAACAAAAATAACAAATACCAAAGACCAGGGAATCCCAAAAATATACTTCACCGATAGGAGCACAAAAAGATTGACGATGATTTGTACCGGTTGAAATAAAAAGTCTGTCAGTCCCTCCGAAATCGCATCTCGCACCACCGTTGTGTCATGGGTAATACGCGACACAAGAACCCCTGTCTGGGATTTTCCAAAAAAGCTTAAAGGCAGGCTGATAATTTTTTCATAAACTTTATTTCTTAGATCGCGGATGACGCTCTGGCTGACATCATTCATAAAGTAAGACTGAAGATACTCGAAAAACAATCTTAAAAAAGAAAGTCCGATCGTCCAAAGAATGATCAGATTTAAAAGCTCAAGCCGCGGCAAGGCATTGAGATGATGGATCGCATTCAAAACAAAGGTGGGTAGATGTTTTTCATGAGGAATGACGACCGGCTTTCCGGCTAAAATCGTATCGACAAAAGGGATCACGATCCCGATGATGGGAAGTCCTGAAAGTAGGGAGTTAAATACCATCGCTCCAAACGCCAAATACATCCGGTTTAAATGAGGTTTGACGTAAGAAATCATGCGTTGATAATGATTGTTTTTGGGTGGCATATTCTCGAGCATGATAGCACAGGATGCGCACCCCATGCCAGACGTGATACAATGCTCGCTTATGAGCACAAAAATAAAAGTCGCCGTGGTGGGTCTGGGACGGCTAGGCGCAAGACACGCCGATGTTTATTCCAAAATGCAGGGGGTAGAGCTTGTGGGTGTCTGCGACACCCATGAAGACCGCGCCCACGAAGTCGCGGACACTTACCACACAGAAGCTTTTACTGATTATCGCAAGCTACTCGACCGCGTAGATGCGGCCAGCATTGTAGTCCCTTCCGAAATGCACTATGCCTTATCGCGTGATTTTCTAAATCAAGGAATCCATCTTTTAATTGAAAAACCCATCACCACTCTCCTGGCAGATGCCGATAAGCTTCTAACTCTTGCCAAAAAAAAGCGCGTGGTTATCCAAGTAGGACACATCGAACGCTTTAACTCCGCTGTCCGCACGATCAAAAACATCGTCAAAAGCCCCCGCTTCATCGAGGGCCACCGCGTCGGCCCCTATGATCCCCGTGTTGCCCGCACAGGCGTCACCCTGGATCTGATGATCCATGACATTGATATCGTTTTGGACATCGTGAAGTCTCCGATTAAGCGGGTCGAGGCTGTTGGTGCGTTTATTCTTTCCAAAACAGAGGATATCGCCAACGCAAGACTTTATTTTGCCAACGGAGCCGTGTGTGATCTGACCGCCAGCCGCATGACCTCGGAGGTCACACGCAAAATCCGTATTTTTCAAAACAATGCTTATATCTTGTTGGATTATGCCAAGCAGGAAGCCTTTATCCATACCAAGCAAGACGGCCGTCTCCATGCGCAAAAAATTGATATCACGCGCCAGGATTCTCTGAAGCTGGAGCTGACAGACTTTGTGGATTGCATCCAACACAAACGCCGTCCTTTGGTTTCCGGAAAAGAAGGCCGTGACGCCCTGGCCTTAGCCCTTGAAATTACCCGCCAGATCCGGCAGAAAAAAAACTCGATCCAGTTTTAACGCATGAGCGCTAATCCCCAAGCAAAAAAGATCTATGTGATCGCCGGGGAAGCTTCCGGGGATATCCATGGAGCTAAACTCATTGAAGCTTTAAGAAAGATTTCTTCTTCGCCTCTTACGATTTATGGAGTGGGTGGAGATCAGATCCAGCGCACAGGGGCCCTTGATTTTTTTGATTTAGCCCATTTTCATGTGACGGGTTTTACCCAAGCTGTCCTAAAAATTCCTCAGTATCACCAAGCCGGTAAAACAATTCTGGCGAGCATCCAAAACCGTAAACCCGACGTGGTAGTACTCATTGATAACCCGGGTTTTAATCTTTATCTAGCGAAAAAAATAAATGCGCTTGGGATTCCGGTCATTTATTACATCTCGCCGCAGATTTGGGCTTGGAAGAAAAATCGGATTCATAAGATAAAACAAACGGTAGCTAAAATGCTCGTGGTTTTTGAATTTGAAAAATCACTCTATGAAGCAGCGGGTATTCCAGTGACTTTTGTAGGGCATCCACTGAAGGATATATTAGCTCCTGCCCCAGAGCTGTCCCGCAAGCGGTGGATTTCCCTAATGCCAGGCTCACGCAAAAATGAAGTGAGCGTTCTCTTACCCATTCTCCTCAAAGCCGCGGAAAAAATTTTAGCCCACTCCCCCGATATCAGCTTCAAGCTGATCAAGTCACCTACCTTGCCAACGTCTTTTTATGAGCCTTATCTTCGGTCCACCAAGCTTCCTTTGGAGGTTATTGAAAAAGAGGCTCACACAACCCTTCGTCAAAGCCTTTTAGTCCTTGTGTGTTCAGGTACGGCGACACTTGAATGCGCGCTCCTGGGAACCCCCATGATTATCACCAACCGAGCCGGTTTTATCACTTACGCACTAACTCGTGCCCTTATCCAAGTCCCCTATCTGGGTCTGCCTAATTTGATCCTTGGCCGCGAAGCCATGCCAGAGCTCCTGCAGTATCAAGCCACTCCCGAAAATTTTTCTAAAAAAGCTATCGAGATTATTTCAAATCCCACTCTCCAGAAAAAAATGACCCAAGACCTAGCCGAAATTTCAAAAAAATTAGGCCC
>CAZCDB010000032.1:0-17554 GCA_964497635.1 uncultured Planctomycetia bacterium
TGATAGTTTATGGGCTCTTTTAGAGGAGATTTATGGCAACTTTTTTTATGAAGAAAGAAGATGTAAAAGATAAGAAGTGGCATGTCGTGGACGCCAAGGATCAGGTGGTGGGTCGCCTGGCCGCGCGTATTTCCCGGATTTTGATGGGGAAGAACAAGCCTTCCTATACCCCTCATGTGGACAGTGGGGACGGAGTGATTGTCATCAACGCTTCGCAAGTGCGTGTCACCGGAAGAAAGAATGAGCAGAAAATTTATACCAATTTTTCGGGTTATCCCGGCGGCTTAAGATCTAGGACTTACGAGCGCGCCATGAAAGAGGATGCGACTTTTCCGCTCATGAATGCCGTCAAAGGAATGCTTCCCAAGACGACCCTGGGCCGTCAGATGCTCACTCATTTTTTGGTGTATCCGGGCGCACAGCACCCGCACCAGGCCCAGAAACCCAAAGCATTGAGCACAAAGGCTTAAATCAATGACCCAAGAAAAAGTTAAGAAAAATCTACTAAAGGCTTCTTCCGACAAGGTGATGACCCGTGGCGGTCGCAAAGAATCAACAGCCCGCGTTCAGTTGTTCAAAGGTAGCGGAATCATTCAAGTCAATAAAAGAGAACTGAAGGCTTATTTTGGAAGACCCACGCTTGAGATGTTGATTCGCCAGCCTCTTGAGTTTGTCCGTTTAAACGACCAGGTCGATGTGATTGCCAATGTGCGTGGCGGCGGGCTTGCGGGTCAAGCCGGTGCCATTCGTCATGCGATTTCAAGAGCCTTGGTTGAGTTTGATGCAACTTTGAAGCCCCTGCTTCGTAAAGGGGACTATCTCATGCGCGATGATCGCATGAAAGAGCGTAAGAAGTACGGCCGCAAAGGTGCGCGTCGTCGCTTCCAGTTCTCCAAGCGCTAAACTCGTCAAACTCGGAAAATTCCGATTTTTAAAATTAAACACAATTGTCATAAGTCTAAGAATTGCCGAGCTTTACGCTCGGCATTCTTTTTTATTTTTTGACATCAGGCTCTTGGGTATCTATAATGATCGCCTTGCTTCTTTATCTTTAACAAAATTAAGGAGTTGCAAAGAACGCTAGCCATGAAAAAAATTCGTGCAGGCATTGTGGGTGCAACCGGCTATACCGGTGAAGAAATTGTTCGGATTTTATCTCGACATCCACAGGTAGAAGTTTCTTATGTCTCAGGCAAAGAAGATCGTGAAGTAAAAATCCAGTCAATTTTTCCTTATCTAGAGGGAAGTTTGGATTTAGATTGCAAAGCCTTTTCTTTGGAAGAGGCGATTGAAAAATGCGATGTTGTTTTTCTTTCCCTTCCTCATACCGTTTCCATGCAATTTGCACCCCAGTTTTTAAGGGCGGGAAAAAAAGTCATTGATGTGAGCGCCGACTACCGTCTCAAAGATCTATCCATCCATGAGAAATTTTACAAGGTTCAGCACAAGGATCCTGCTGGGCTCAAACAGGCAGTCTATGGTCTCCCCGAAATCAATCGGGAAAAAATTCGCAAAGCCTCGTTGATTGCCAATCCCGGTTGCTATCCGACAGGGGCAATTCTTGCTTTGCTGCCCGGGATCAAGGCAGGCCTCTTCGATTTAAATCAAATTACCATTGATGCTAAAAGTGGTGTCACCGGGGCTGGCCGCAAAGCGGAAAAATCCCTCAATTTTTCAGAGGTCAATGAATCCTTCAAGGCCTACAAGCTCTTTGAGCATCAGCATGTGCCCGAAATCGATCAAGAGCTCAGTCGTTTTTCTAAAAAAGAGACTCAAGTTATCTTTGTGCCCCATCTTTTACCCGTCAACCGGGGAATCTTAAGCACTGTTTATGTTTCTTTGAAGAAAAAAATAAATACGCAGAAGCTGATCGAGGTCTATCAAAAATTTTATCAAAAAGAACCTTTTGTTAAAGTTTATCCAGAGGGTCGCTTGCCGGAGCTCAAGCACGTGGTGAATACCAATTTTTGTGATTTAGGGATGCGTGTCCATGAGGGGAAATCATTGGCGGTGGTGGTGGCGGCCATTGATAACTTGGTCAAAGGCGCCGCGGGCCAAGCGGTCCAGAACATGAACATTCTTTATGGTTTTGATGAGAGGGCCGGATTCTGATGAGCGGGATGAAAGTGGTTCATGGGGGCATCACCGCGCCGACTGGTTTCAAAGCCAGCGGTCTTTACTGTGGGATCAAAATTTCTAAGAAAAAAGATCTTTCGCTGATCTATTCTGAAAAAATTTGTGATGCGGCAGGCGCTTTTACAACCAACAAAGTTCAGGCCTCCTGCGTTGTCATCAATAAGGAGCATTTAAAAGATCACCGGGCCCAGGCAATTATCGCCAATTCCGGAAATGCCAACTGTATGACAGGTGAGAGTGGTTTTGAAAATACCAGAACGATGGCGGCAACGGTGGCACGGCTTCTCAAAATCAAGAAAAAAGATGTTTTGGTGGCTTCCACCGGAGTGATCGGAAAGCCACTCCCGATTAAAAAGATTGTACAGGCGGCTCCTCAACTTGTCAGTGAGCTTAGTCGTAAGGGCGGAGAGCATGCGGCGGCAGGTATTTTGACCACGGATCGTCTCAACAAAGAAATGGCGGTTGAGTTTTTGGTGGGCAAGCGGCGTGTGCGTGTGGGGGCGATTGCCAAGGGCGCGGGGATGATTCATCCAGAGATGACAACCAAGCATGCCACCATGCTTTGTTTTACAACGACGGATGCGGTGATTGCACCTTCCGCTTTGCGGGCGGCGCTTGAAAAATCAATCGGAAAATCATTTAACTCCATCACTATCGATGGAGATATGTCGACCAATGATATGGTGTTGGTTTTGGCCAATGGGATGGCTCAGAACAAAAAAATCATAGAAGGAAGTAAGGATTTTCGTCAATTTGTCAAAGCGCTCGAGACTTTGTATCTTCATATGGCCAAGGAGATGGTTCGGGATGCGGAAGGGGCAACGAAGTTTGTTGAGGTGATCGCTAAAAATGCGTATTCCCCTGAAGATGCAAGACGAGTGGCGCGTTCGGTAGCCAGTTCCAATCTTGTGAAGTGCGCGCTTTTTGGATCGGACCCCAACTGGGGGCGCATCGCGGCGGCGGCCGGGTATTCCGGGGCTCATTTGGACCCTTGGAAGCTATGCATTTATTTGGGAAAAGAGCTTGTGCTTAAAAACGGGGGGCGTGTGAAGCAGAAGGCGGCTGTGCTCAACCGCGTGTTTGCGCATAAAAATATCCAAATGACAGTGGATCTTGGGATGGGTAAGTACACCGCTAGTGCTTATACCTGTGATTTTTCAACCGGTTATGTGCGTATCAATTCGGCCTATAGGACTTAAATAAGGAAAACCAGCGTGGAAGATATTATTAAAAAAGCAGATGTTTTGGTCGAGGCACTTCCTTTTATCCAAAGCTTTTATGATAAGACCATTGTCATCAAGTACGGCGGTGCTGTGCTTACGGATGTGGAGATTCGCCGCAACGTTTTAGAAGACATTGTGTTTATGAGTTATGTTGGAATGCGGCCTGTGCTTGTGCATGGAGGCGGTCCTTATATCAGCAAGCGCTTGGAAGCTACCGGAAAAGCGCCGAAGTTTGTCCAAGGGTTTCGTGTCACGGATGATGAGACTATCGATATCGTGGAAGAGGAATTGACCAAGATCAATCGTGAGATTGTGCGTGAAATCATCTCTCTGGGAGGGAGCGCTATTTCTCTCTCAGGAAAAGAAGATCACTTAATAGAGGTCAAAAAGCACGCGGACATTGACGGTGAAGATATCGGTTTTGTGGGAGACGTCACCAAGATCAATGGCGATGTGATCCAAAAGATGATCACCAGTGACATCATTCCCGTGATTTCTCCGATCGGCATTGGCAAAGACGGGTTGACTTACAATGTCAACGCGGATCAAGCCGCTGCCGAAATCGCACGCAATTTAAGCGCTTTAAAATTTGTGCTACTTACCAATGTGCGCGGGATTCTAAAAAATATCGAGGATCCAGAGTCGGTGATTTCGCATCTATCGATTGCGGAAGTTGAAGAAGCCATGGAGAAAAAAATTATTGGTGGGGGAATGATCCCCAAAGTCAAAGCCTGTATGCGGGCCCTGGATCGAGGTGTTAAGAAGACTCACATCATCGATGGCCGGATTCCTCATGGACTTTTGCTTGAGATTTTCACGGACAAAGGAATCGGAACAGAAATCGTTAAAAGATAAAATGGATTACCGGAAAACAATACGTCTTTATTACGACTATGTCGTGCCATGCTATACCAAAACTCCTCTGGTTTTACAGAAGGGGAAGGGGACACGGGTGTGGGACGCACATGGGCAGGAGTATCTTGATTTTTTCCCCGGTTGGGCAGTCAGCGGGTTGGGGCATTGTCACAAGCGCGTGACGGAGGCGATTAAGCGTCAGGTAGAAAAGCTGATGCATGTTTCCAACAACTACTATCATGAGGAGCAGGCCCGGCTTGCGGAGACAGTGATCCGCCATTCTTTCCCGGGAAAAGTTTTCTTTTGTAATTCGGGGGCCGAAGCCAATGAAGCAGCATTTAAACTGGTAAGAAAATACGGGAATCCGGCGCGCAACGAAATCATCGCCATGGAGCGTTCTTTTCACGGGAGAACCTTGGCAGCGGTAACTGCCACAGGAACAGCAAAGTATCACGAAGGTTTTGAGCCGATTGTCGAGGGGTTTAAGCATGTACCGTTCAATGATTTTGCTAGTCTTGAGAGGGCGGTGACTCCCAAAACCGTGGCGATTATTTTGGAGCCTATTCAGGGGGAAGGCGGGATTCATGTGGCGGATCCTCATTATCTTTCTTGTGTGCGACGGCTTTGCAACGACAAAAAAATTCTTTTGATTTTTGATGAAGTTCAAACGGGGATGGGGCGCACGGGAAGAATTTTTTGCTATAAAAATTTTAGCGTGGAGCCTGACCTAATGACGCTAGCCAAGTCTTTGGGGAGTGGTTTTCCCATCGGAGCTTTAGTCGTCAAAAAAGAATATGCAGATATTTTACAGCCGGGAACTCATGCTACGACGTTTGGCGGGAGTCCTCTGGCTTGTGCGGCAGCCTTGGCCACTTTTGAAGCGATTGACCGTGAGAAACTTATCAACAACGCGGTGATTGCAGGCTCCCATTTATTTAAGAGATTGGGTGAGCTTAAGAAGCGACACCCGATGATTCGCCAGGTTCGCGGGATGGCCCTCATGGCAGGTTTGGAGCTTGAGATTGAGGGGAAAGCGATCTATGAAGAGTGTTTGGAGAAAAAACTTTTGATCAATTGCACCCAGGGCAATGTGCTTCGTTTGATGCCGCCGCTGGTGGTCAAAGAAAAAGAGATTGATCGTGCGGTTCAGATATTGGATGAGGTGTTGTCAAACCAAGCCTCGAAGTTAAAAAAAGGGAATTAAATCGTATGAAAAAAACAAAACAGAAAAAGAGTTCATCACCAAAGCCTTCAAAGGCTCATCGCTTGGCAGGTCCTTTTGAGGCCAAGGATTTTTTAAGTATGAAAGAGGTTCAGGCGACCGATTTAGAGGCCGTGTTTAAACTGGCGGACAAGATGAAAAAGAGCCCTGAAGCTTTCTTGGGAAAGCTAAAGGGAAAGTCTTTGGCACTTCTTTTTCAAAAGCCATCGATTCGTACCCGCGTTTCTTTCCAGGTGGGGATGGCCGAGCTTGGAGGTCACTCCGTTTATATGGATCCGCAGGAAATGCCTTTGGGAGAGCGTGAATCCATTAAAGATGTGGCACGGGTTCTTTCTCGCTACTGCGATGTTGTGGTTGCTAGAACTTACTCGCACCAGGCAATTGAAGAATTTGCACAACACGCAAGCGTTCCCGTCATCAATGGGTTGAGTGATTCTTATCACCCCTGCCAAACCCTGGCAGATCTTTTTACGGTGCGCGAGAAGTTTGGTGATCTCAAAAAAATCAACATTGCTTACATCGGCGATGGGAACAATGTACTCAATTCACTTTTGTATGGCGTGGCTAAAACAGGGGCTAATTTATCTGTGGCGACGCCTCGGGGTTATGAGCCTCACGAGGATATCCTGAAAGATTTGAAGCTTATCTGCAAGGATAGCGGCGCCAAGATCGCTCTCTCCAACAATCCTTTCAACGCAATTAAAAATGCCCATGTGGTTTATACCGATGTCTGGGTGAGCATGGGTCAGGAGAAACAGAGGGAGCAGCGTTTGCGTGATTTCCAGCCGTTTCAGATCAACGCGGCCATTACAAATAAAGCGCCTAAAGATTCTATCTTTATGCACTGCTTGCCCGCTCACCGGGGAGAGGAGATTACCGACGAGGTGATCGAGCATCCACGTTCTGCTATTTTTGATCAAGCCGAAAATAGGCTTCATACGCAGAAAGCGCTTTTGTATCTACTGTTAACAAGGAAAACCAAGAAAAAATAAAATTTAGAGGAAAAAATGAAGAAAATTGTTTTAGCTTATTCCGGGGGTTTGGATACATCCGTTGCGATTAAGTGGTTTAAGGATCGTAACTATGATGTGATTGCTTACATGGCCGATGTGGGTCAGGAAAAGACCACCACCGCAGCGATCACCCGGGCCAAGAAGGCGGGCGCCTCAAAAGTTGTTGTCAAGGACTTGAAGAAAAAGTTTGTGACCGACTACGTATGGCCGGCGCTTAAGGCTGGCGCCGTTTACGAGGGGCGCTACACGCTGGCTACGGCATTGTCACGGCCATGCATCGCGGCTGAGCAGGTCGCAGTCGCACACGCGGAGCGCGCCACCGCGGTCGGTCATGGCTGTACCGGAAAAGGCAATGATCAGGTGCGTTTTGAAGTGACGATCCAAGCACTCGATAGTTCTCTTGAGATCTTGGCCCCTCTGCGTGAATGGGAATTTAAATCCCGCGAGGAGGAGATTGATTATGCGCTCAAACACCACATTCCCATCGATGTCACAAAAAAGAGTTCTTATTCCATTGACAAGAATGTGTGGGGGGTGTCGGTTGAGTCCGGTGTTCTCGAGGATCCCAATACAGAACCGCCGCAGGACTCTTTCCAGTGGACGCGCGGAGCTGAAAAACGAAATCTGAAGGACCGCGTCATCACCATCGAATTTAGCCAAGGGATCCCCGTCGGTCTTGACGGAAAAAAATTGGGACCGCTGGAGCTGATCGCAAAACTTAATGACCTGGGAGCTCAGTACGGTATCGGCCGCATGGATATGATTGAGAACCGTCTGGTGGGGATTAAGTCCCGTGAGACTTATGAAGCTCCGGCAGCGACTATCCTCATGTTGGCGCACGCGGATCTTGAAAGTCTTGTTCTGGATCGTGAGCTTTTGCATTACAAGCAGGGGATTTCGCAAAAATATGCCGATCTTGTGTATTACGGCTTGTGGTTTACTCCAATGCGTGAGGCGCTTGATGCATTCATTGAAACTACGCAAAAAAAGGTCACCGGCAAGGTTCGTGTGCGCCTGCGCAAATTTAGCGCAGCGATTGTCGGCCGTACATCGCCTTTCTCACGTTACAATGAGAATCTGGCGACATATACCGCCAAAGACACATTTGATCATCGGTTAGCGAA
The DNA here is from genome assembly GCA_964497635.1 of uncultured Planctomycetia bacterium. GTDB lineage: Bacteria > Omnitrophota > Gorgyraeia > 2-02-FULL-51-18 > 2-02-FULL-51-18 > CAMDWQ01. The sequence continues at coordinate 7,574 of CAZCDB010000032.1, forward strand.
GGGCTTCATTGACTTATGGGCGCTTCCTTACAGAAAATAGAAAATTGAAAATGGGGAATTGATGGCAAAAAAACTTTGGGGCGGGCGATTTCAAAAAAAAATCGACCCTGATTTCGAAAAATTTAGTGCCTCTTTTTGCTGGGATCACAGGCTTTGTGCTTATGACCTTCAAATAGACGCGGCATACGCCAAAGCGTTGAAAAAATGTGGGGTTTTAAGCGCATCTGAAGCCAAGAAAATCCTTTCGGCAGTGACTCTTTTGCAAAAAAAAGCCGCTGCAGGGACTTTAAATCTTGACCCATCCTCAGAAGATGTGCACTCGGCGATCCAATCCGAATTAAAAAAAGTGGCGGGTCCTGCGGCGGACAAGATTCATACCGGCCGTTCACGCAACGATCTGGTGAGTCAGAGCAGCCGTCTTTATGCTAAAGACCATCTGGCGCGCATCCTGCAGCTGGTGATGGCGTTGCAAAAAGAGCTGATCGTCAAAGCCGCGCAGTATGAGAAGCTGCTTTTGCCCGGCATGACTCATCTTCAACCGGCCCAGATTCTCTCGCAGGCACATATTTTTCTATCTTATGTTGAGATGTTTGAGCGTGACCGCCTGCTCGCGGACGGGGCAGCGAAGCTGGCTGATGTTTGTGTTCTTGGCAGTGGAGCTTTGGCTGGCACGACCTACTCGCTTGACCAGGAGTTGATTGCTCGTGAATTGGGTCTTTCGACCGTCACGCGCAATAGCTATGATGTTTCCGGGGACCGGGATTTTGTCGCAGCAGCGCTTTATGTCACCGGGTCCATTGGGACGCATCTTTCGCGTATCGCCGAAGATCTGATGATTGGCCAGACGCGCGGCTTTATGACCGTGGACATGGATCAGGCTTTTTGTACGGGCAGCTCCATGATGCCACAGAAGAAAAATGCAGATTTCGCCGAGCTTGTCCGTGGTGCGGCCAGTGTGTTTACCGCTAATTTTACCGGAATGACCACGATCCTCAAAGGGCTTCCAACCTCTTATAACCGGGATCTTCAGTGGGATAAAAAGTATTTATTTGATTCGATCGAGACCTGTGAGGAGATCCTGGTCATTTTTACGCGGCTCATTAAAACACTTCGCATGAACCCGCAGGCCGCCGAAAAATTTTTGCAGGATGAAAGCCTTTACGCTACCGACTTGGCTGATTATCTGGTCCGGCGCGGCGTGCCTTTCCACGAGGCGCATGAGCAGGTAGGAAAGATTGTCACTTTGGCCGAGGAGAAGGGGGTTGCTCTTTCTAAAATTGGCCTGGATCTTTTGCGTCAGATTGCACCGAAGATCGAGGCGGATTGTTATGATTTATTTTCTCCCCAGCATTCGGTGGCTTTGAAAAAAACCAAGGGGAGCACTCATCCTGCTCAGGTCAGACAGCAAATTTTATTTTGGAAAAGAAAGCTTCGGTAGAGGACAGCAGAGGAGACGTATGCATCAGTTTCAATATAAGGGAAAAGAATTTTTTGCGGAAAATGTGCCGGTTCGTAAAATCGCACAAGCGGTAGGAACCCCATTTTATCTTTACAGCATCGGCACCTTCTTGGATCATTTTCTCAAGCTGAAGCATGCGTTTGAACCGATCAAGCCTTTGATTTGTTTTTCAGTGAAGGCCAATTCCAATCTCACGGTGTTAAAGGCACTTGTCAATCAGGGGTCTGGTTTGGATATCGTCTCCGGGGGCGAGCTTCGTCGAGCCAAAAAAGTTGGCGTTGATCCCAAAAAGATTGTTTACGCCTCGGTCGGAAAATCAGAAACTGAGATTGAGGAGGCCATTCGCTCCAAGATTCTCATGTTTAATGTGGAATCGGTTCAAGAGCTGGATGCAATCAACCGCGTTGCGGCACGATTGAAGGCCCGGCAGAAGATCGCAATTCGCATCAACCCGGATGTTCAGCCGGATACACATCACTACATTACCACCGGCTCCAAAGAAAATAAATTTGGTCTGGATCGTGAGACGGCGTATCGCCTTTTTGCCGAAGCTTTTCGGTATCCCAATTTAATTTTTGCAGGAATTCATATCCATATTGGTTCTCAGATCACTGAGTCCAGGCCTTTTGTGGAGGCGATCAACAAGTGTTTGGAGTTTATTGATAGCGTCAGTTATGGCGGGAACACCGTAGAGTATTTAAATATTGGGGGAGGGCTAGGCATTGTCTACTCCAAAGAAAAGCCGCAGACGGCCAAGGAGTTTGCGGAGGTGGTTCTGCCTCTTTTTAAGAAAAACCCCAAGCTTAAGATTGTGCTGGAGCCGGGCCGTTTTGTTTCAGGGAATAGTGGGATTTTGGTGACGAAGGTTTTGTACGAAAAAAAGGCCAAGACCAAGTCTTTTATGATTGTGGATGCTGCGATGAATGATCTGATTCGCCCTGCTTTTTACGGAGCTCACCATGAGATTGTTCCCGTGGCAAAGCCTTCGGGGAAAAAGAAGCCGATGCAGGTGGATATTGTGGGACCTATCTGTGAGAGCGGTGATTTCTTGGCCAAAAATCGTGCGATTGACCCGGTAAAGGTCGGAGATCTTTTGGCGGTGATGTCTTGCGGGGCTTATGGATTTGTGATGTCTAGCAACTACAATACGCGTCCCCGTGTGCCGGAGGTGGTGGTGAAGGGGAGTCGCTTTTTTGTGGCGCGTCGTCGGGAGACTTTTGAAGATCTGTTTCGTGTTGAAAAAATTGTGAAGGAAGTGATTTAGTCTTATGGCCAAAGAAGTATTATTTTTTAAAATGGTGGGAACCGGCAATGATTTTGTTGTCATTGACAACCGAAAGTCCTTGATTGGTTCACGCGCAAAGCTGGCTCAAAAGCTCTGCGACCGGAAGCGCTCGATCGGAGCCGATGGGGTCTTGCTTTTAGAAAAATCAAATCGTGCTGATTTTCGTATGCGCATTTTTAACGCTGATGGCAGTGAAGCGGAGATGTGCGGCAATGGAATCCGTTGCATCGCCAAATTTGCCCAAGAGAAGCGTATTACCGGCAATCGGTTTAAAATTGAAACACTGGCGGGAATTATTGATGGCAATATACGGGGGCCGATTGTGAAAGCGCGCATGATTGATCCTAAAGATATGCAGCTGAATTTCACCGTCTCCGTGGATAAGCATCCAACAAAGCTCTCTTTTGTCAACACGGGGGTGCCGCATGCTGTTTGTGCAGTATCTTCTATTGAAAAAGTGGATGTGGATACACTTGGACCCAAGCTACGTCACCACACTTACTTTAAGCCGCGTGGGACCAACGCCAATTTTGTGCAGTTTCTTTCCGATGGGTCCATCAAAGTGCGTACATATGAACGCGGCGTGGAAGGCGAGACTCTTTCTTGCGGAACTGGCTCCACAGCTTCGGCCTTGATCGCCGCGGCGCTCAAAGGCTTTCGATCTCCCATAAAAGTCCGAACGGCTAGCGGGGATACGCTTAAGATTTATTTTTCTAAAAACCAGAATCAATTTAAGGAAGTATACTTGGAAGGCGCGGTTCAAAAAAGCTTCGAAGGGAGAGTGAGTGTATGAAATTTCAAGGAGCCATGACGGCTTTAGCAACACCGTTTAAAAATAATAAAGTAGATGAGAAGACACTGGCAAAATTGGTTGTCTTGCAGATTCAAGCCGGGATTGACGGGCTCGTTCCTGTGGGAACCACGGGGGAGTCGCCGACGCTCTCTCATGAAGAGCATGAGCGGGTCATCAAGGTCACGATCGAAGCGGCCAACAAAAAAGTGCCCGTGATCGCCGGAACTGGCTCCAACAGCACGGACGAGGCGATTTCCCTGACTCGTTTTGCCAAGAAGGCGGGAGCCAACGCGGCGTTGATTGTCACTCCTTATTACAACAAACCAACCCAAGAAGGGCTGTTTCGTCACTACGAAGCCATTGCCAAAGCGGTTGATATTCCCATCATTCTTTACAATATCCCGGGGCGGTCTGTGATCAATTTGGCGCCTGAGACGGTGGTACGTCTTTCTAAGATTTCAAACATTGTGGGAATTAAGGAAGCGACAGGCAGCATGGACCAGGCCTCTCATATTCTTTCTCTTTGCGATATCACGGTTTTATCCGGAGATGATTCTTTGACGCTGCCTCTCATGGCGCTCGGAGCCAAAGGTGTGATTTCAGTGGCCTCCAACATTGTGCCAGGGGCGGTTTCAAGTCTGGTGGATGAGTTTATCGCAGGCAATCTCAATAAGGCGCAAGCTTTGCATCATCAGCTTTTTTCGCTTTGCCGGGCACTGTTTGTTGAAACCAATCCCATCCCGGTTAAAAGAGCGATGAAGCTTTTGGGGCTTTGTGAGGACGAGGTGCGTTTGCCTCTCTGTGCGATGCAGCCTCAGAATGAAAAAGTTCTTGTTCAAGCGCTCAAAGACTTTGGGCTGAAAGTGAAGGCTTAAATCATGGTTAAAATTGCTATCAACGGAGCTGCCGGGAGAATGGGGAGCCGTATTTTGGCTCTTGCCGGTCAAGCTGCCAAAGATTATCAGGTGGTGGGTACCTATGACCAAGGTAAAGAAGCCTTGTCTGCCTCTTCTTTGAGCGGTCGTGGTGTCCTGATTGATTTTTCGGGGCCAGCTGGAACTTTGGCAGCCCTGGAATGCTCCGCCAAAGCGGGCTGGGGGCTTGTGATTGGAACTACTGGACTGGATGAGGGCGCCCAGAAAAAGATCCTCCAGTTTTCAAAAAAAATCCCCATTGTTTATTCAGCCAACATGAGCGTGGGAGTGAACTTAATCGCCAAGCTTGTGGCGATGGCCTCGGCAAAACTTGGAAAAGATTTTGATATCGAAATCACGGAAGCCCATCATCGTCATAAGAAGGATGCCCCCAGCGGGACAGCGCTTCTTTTGGCCCAGGCGGTCGCAGAGTCTAAGGGTTGGAATTTAAAAAAAGTTTTACGCATGCGTCAGGCTGGAAAAACAGAAGCCGAGCGCTCTCACGAAGAAATCGGGATGCAGGTCATCCGCGCCGGCGAAATCGTGGGAGACCATTCGGTTCTATTTGCCGGAATAGCCGAAACGATTGAGATCAAGCACCATGCCCAGTCGCGCGATACGTTTGCCCGGGGGGCTTTGGTGGCCGCTAAATTTTTATCTCAAAAAAAGAAAGGCCTTTTTAACATGGCCGATGTGTTGGGGATTTAAAAAATGACACAGCCCTTTTTTCTTCAAGAATCCGATCGTTTAAAAAAGCTTCCGCCGTATCTTTTTCTAGAAATTGACCGCGCCAAACGCCGCGCCAAAGAAAGTGGAGTGGAGGTGATTGATTTTGGGATTGGGGATCCCGATCAACCCACGCCTAAATTTATCTTAAAGGCGATGACTGAAGCGATCAAAAATCCTGACAATCATCATTACCCGTTGGATCGCGGGAGCGCTTCATTTCGTCAGGCCGCCGCTTCTTGGATTCAAAAACGCTTTGGTTTGGCTTTCAATCCGGACACAGAGCTTCTGCCGTTGATCGGCTCTAAAGAAGGGATTGCGCATTTGCCGCTAGCTTTTATCAATCCGGGGGACGTTGTTCTGATCCCTGATCCTTGCTACCCACCTTACAAAAGTGGGACTCTTTTTGCGGGTGGAGAAGCCTATCTCATGCCTTTAAAAGAATCCAATGGGTTTCTTCCGGATTTGGAGGCAATCCCCGCCGCCATTTTAAAAAGAGCCAAAATCATTTTTGTTAATTATCCCAACAATCCCACCGGGGCTGTGGCTCCACGTTCTTTTTATGAAAAATTAGTGCGCTTTGCTACTCAGCACAATATCCTGATTGCCTCAGACCTGGCCTACTCGGAAGTTTATTTTGGAACGCAAAAGCCCTTGAGTATTTTTGAAATTCCAGGAGCTAGGAAAGTGGCGATTGAGTTTCACTCGCTCTCTAAAACGGTCAATATGACGGGTTGGAGGCTTGGATTTGTGATTGGTTGCGCTGAGGCGATTGCCAGTCTTCTGCGAGTGAAGTCCAATATTGACTCCGGTGTTTTTACTGCCATCCAAGCAACCGGAATCGCCGCCCTTAAAAATAGTTTTTTATTTTCTAAAAAAACCAACATCATGTATCGCCGGCGTCGTGATCTTTTGGTGGCCGGTCTTAAAAGCGTCGGCTTTCCTGTCCGGGCCAACGAAGCGACGTTTTATGTATTTACGCGGCTTCCTCGGGGTTTTGGGGATTCTACGCTTTTTTGTAAAAACTTGCTCGAGAAGACGGGAATTGTGGCAACGCCTGGGGTGGGTTTTGGCGCTCCCGGAGAGGGTTATGTTCGCTTTACTCTCACAGTGCCCGAGACTCAAATTCGCAAAGCAATCCTTCGATTAAAAACGATGGAAAAATTCTAGTCATGGCTTATGTCTATGTGGCTTATGGGTCCAATTTGGGGGATCGCCAAGCCAATATTGAGCGCGCCCTTGAGCTTTTAAGGGAAGATGAAGACATTGATGTTTTAAAAGTTTCTTCACCTCTTGAGACGGTTTTTGAGGGGGAGGGCCCTGAGCAAGGTCCCTTTTTAAACGGAGCTCTTCTGATCAAAACAGAGCTCATGCCCCTGGATCTTTTAAGCCGGTTAAAAACCGTGGAGAGGCGTTTGGGTCGCATGAAAACTCAAGGGGTCAATCAGCCACGGACGATGGACTTGGATATTTTGTTTTACGATGACGTCATCATTGTGGATGGCAAAAGTCTTTGCGTACCACACCCTAGGCTTCACCAGAGACTTTTTGTTTTAACGCCGCTGCTTGAAATCGCGCCGGATTTTGTTCACCCTCGTTTGGGCAAAACCATTCAAGAGCTTCACCAGGAGCTCACACTTCGTGAAGGTTCTCAGCAGCCGCAAAGCGCTTAAGGCGCTTGTTTTTTCCCTGAAAAACAAAAAATGGTCCATCGGCTTTGTGCCGACCATGGGGTATTTGCATGAAGGTCATTTGTCTTTAGCCAAAAAATCAGTCGATCAAAATGATTTCACCGTGGCCAGTATTTTTGTCAACCCTCTTCAGTTTGGCCCCAAAGAAGATCTGAAACGGTATCCGCGGAACTTCGCTCGCGACAAAGCTCTTTTGCAATCGGCAGGAGTGGATGCTTTGTTTGTGCCAGATACCGATGAATTTTATCCTGAAAGTTTTCAGACGACAGTTTCGGTGAAGCGGCTCTCCAAGCCCCTTTGCGGTCGGGCGCGGCCAATTCATTTTGAAGGGGTTGCCACGGTTGTGTTGAAGCTGCTAAATCTTGTAGAGCCTGATCGACTCTATCTAGGTCAAAAAGATTATCAGCAGTGCCGTGTGATTGAGCAGATGATCGAAGACTTGGATCTTGGGGTGCGGGTGCTTCGTCTTCCGATTGTTCGGGAGTCGGACGGCTTGGCGATGAGCTCAAGAAATGTATATCTTTCGACTTTGGAAAGGGCACAGGCGGTGGTGCTTTCTCAGGCGCTTTTGCATGCCAAAGATTTGATCGCGGCGGGAGCCCAAAATACTTCGATGCTCAAAGCGCAGATTTTGCGCTTGATTGCTGTGGCCCCCAAAGCGCGTGTGGACTATGCCGAAATTGTCGATGCCCACACTTTAGAACCTGTGGTAAAATTAAAAAAAGGGCAGACGGTGGTGGTGGCCCTGGCCGTTTATTTTTCAAAAACGCGGTTGATTGATAACATTTTGATTAAGGTTGCTTAAAGGAACTCTATGCTTCGAGTCATGATGAAATCCAAGATTCACGGTGCCACAGTTACGGAGGCAAACCTTCGGTATACAGGCTCTATCACTATCGATAAAAATCTTTTGAAATCCTCCGGCATTTACGCCTATGAACGGGTTCAGATCGTCAATCTGAACAACGGAACTCGGGTGGAAACCTATGTTTTGGAGGGGCCCGCTGGATCTGGGACGATTTGTATGAACGGCGCCGCCGCCCGCTGGGCCGAGGTGGGGGATAAGGTGATCATTATTTCCTATGGCCTGATGACTAACTCCGAGATTAAAAAACATCGGCCCGTGGTGGTTTTTGTGGATGATAAAAACCGCTCTAAAAGTAAAAAGTAGTTGGTGAGGGCTCGATGCTAAAAGTAGGAATTATCGGTTGCGGCACGATCGGCAAAGAGCTCGCCATGGCCTGCCAGAAAAAATTTTCGGACGGCGTGACTGTTGAAGCCATCGCGGACAGTGATGCTACCAAAGCCAAAAAACTTCAAAAAGAGTTAAAGCCTCGTCCTCAAATTCTTTCTTTTGATGCATTGATCAAGCGCTCAGATTTGATCATCGAAGCCGCTTCGGCACACGCCGCCTACGAGATATCCAAAAAAGCTCTTTTTCAGGGCAAAGATATCATGGTGATGAGTGTCGGTGGTATCTTGGGAAAAGAAAAAGAGCTTTTGAATATGGCCCGAACCCATCACTGCTGTCTTTATTTGCCTAGCGGTGGCGTTGTAGGGATCGATGGCCTCAAAGCCGCTCGGGTTGGGAAAATTCATCGGGTGACTCTCACGACGCGCAAACCCCCTCAAGGTTTTGAAGATGCGCCCTATGTGCTCAAGCATGGGATTAATTTGAGAAACCTCAAAGAAGAGAAGGTTTTGTTTGAGGGCAATGCCGCGGCGGCGGTGAAGGGTTTTCCAAAGAACATCAACGTCTCAGCCACTTTAAGTATGGCTGGGATTGGCCCTGAAAAAACGAGGGTCAAGATCATCGCTTGCCCACACATGTTGGTCAATGTGCATGAAATCTATGTGGTGGGGGACTTTGGATCATTTTATACCCGCACAGAAAATTTTCCTTCAGAGCAAAATCCAAAAACAAGCCGGCTTGCTATTCTCTCCGCAGTAGCTACGTTAGAGCGTATTCTAAAAAATGTTAAGATCGGGACTTAGCGATCAAGAGCTTCTTCGCGCTTGTCTAGAAGATCGAGTGGGGGCGTGGGATGAGTTCGTCCGACGGTTTTCAAAGCTGATTTACTGGTCCATCCAACAAGTTTTAAAAGATTCTAGTTTTCAGGCACAGCAAGATTGGGTCGATGATCTTTTCCAAGAGGTTTTTCGAAAGATTTTTGAAAAAAAATCTTTGTTGGGGCTTCGTGATAGCGAAGGGCTCAAGAAATACTTGGTAGTGCTTTCAACACACACGGTCTTGGATCGCGTGAAAGCTTCTTCGCGGGCCACTCACCGAGTGGATCGTTTGGACGATGTTTCTGAGCTTGCCATCAGCGATGATTCCCTCACTCCTTTGGAGACTTTGGAGTCAGAGGATAGAAGAAAGGTTGTCACCGAAGTTTTAGACTCTTTGAAGCCTCGAGAAAGGGCCTGCGTAGAGTTTTTTATTTTAGAGGAGATGAGCCACCGGGAGATTGGGCTGCTTGTAGGGCTGGAGACCGAGGCTGTCTCTTCAGTCATTAAGAGAGCAAAAAATCGAATTAGAGAAAAATTAATCAAAAAAGGAATAAAAGAGTGACCGGAAATGACGAGCTTGTCGTCAGGTAGTGTAGGAGGAAGACCATGGACAACCTAGAGCTTGAAATAAAAAAGTACTTTTTATCCAAAAATAGCCCTTCAGCTGACACGCAAAGGCGCTGGGATGCTTTTCCGACAGAGAAGGATTTTTATCTCTATCTTACAGATCAGCTGGGTGAGACGGATGAAAAGCGTATGCTTGAGCATCTTAAAAAAAATACGGAGGACCGAGCGCTTGTCCTGAAGGCTCGAGAGCTATTTTTTAAAGCCTTGGAGGCGCAAAGTCAGGTAGTTCCGGCATCTTCTCTTGAAAAGGTGAAAGCGCTGATTCCGGGTCGGATCCAGGCGTTGTGTCCCCACTGCCACCAAGCCATCACACCTTTTAAGAAGCCGCTGTCTAAGCAAAAAGCGTTTAATCTTTTGTTTCTTGTTTTGGCCGGAGTTTTTTTTGGAGGCTCTTTCTTGTTTCCACGATTTTTTATTCAATGGGTTGCGCTAGGGACGCTTTGCGCCATCAAGTGGATCGTGGATCAAAAATCCAC
>CAZCDB010000033.1:0-17204 GCA_964497635.1 uncultured Planctomycetia bacterium
AGATTCTAACACATCCCTTCCCATTCACGTAAATGAAAAAACCCCGCCTATTCCTAAGTCAAGCCGTCTTAAGAATAGGCGGGGTCAATTACGTGCGAATTTAAAACTCCAAGCTGTCTCCAACTCCCAGCTCAAGAAATGTCTTAAGCTTCCTCGAGCGGGTCGGGTGACGCAGTTTACGAAGCGCCTTGGCTTCGATCTGACGCACGCGCTCACGAGTCACGTTGAATATCGACCCCACCTCTTCCAAGGTGCGAGGATAGCCATCATTGACACCAAAGCGAAGCTTCAAGACCTTTCTCTCGCGCTCTGTCAATGTCGTCAACACTTCATCCATCTGTTCTTTAAGCATCGCATAAGTCGTTGCGCTTGAAGGTGAGACGGCTCGCTTGTCTTCGATAAAATCTCCAAAATGCGTGTCCCCTTCATCTCCAATAGGAGTTTGAAGTGAAATCGGCTCTTGAGCGATTTTTAAAATCTCGCGCACCTTTTCAACGCCCATACGCATCCGCTGTCCGATCTCTTCCGGCGTCGGCTCTTTGCCCGTCTCCTGAACCAAGGTCCGGGAAACACGAATCAGCTTGTTGATGGTTTCTGTCATGTGCACCGGAATACGAATCGTGCGCGCCTGATCAGCGATAGACCGTGTCACCGCTTGACGAATCCACCAAGTGGCGTAAGTACTAAATTTGTACCCACGGCGATATTCAAACTTATCCACCGCCTTCATCAGACCAATATTTCCCTCCTGAATCAGATCCAGGAATGAAAGTCCGCGATTGGTGTATTTCTTGGCAATGCTGACCACCAAGCGCAGATTGGCCTCTACCAGTTCCTTTTTGGACTTCTGGTATTTATTTTCCTTGCGGCGCATATTTTGATAGAGCTCTTTAAAGTCCTCGTAATTCTTTGCACCGAATTGCTTTAAAAGCGCGGCGCGTTCCTTCAGAAGCTTCCCAATCTCTGCACGCTCACGACGACGACGGTGTTTTTCCATGTCACGGTCAATCTTATCGACTCGCATGATCGCCGTACGGATCTCATGAAAAATCTCTTCAACCGTGTTATTGGAAACACGAAATTCCATAAGAAGATCGGTGACATCCACACCCCGCTTGACCGATTTCAGTTTTTTGGAAAGGGCGGTCAGACGACGAAGGGATCGTGGAGTGTTATCACGAAACTTAAGCTCTTCATCAATATATTCATCCACGCTGACTTCATGCTTGAGCAGTTTGGTTGTAAATTCAAGCACATAGTCGCGGGCAAAAATGCACTGATAAACCGTTTTACGAAACTCGATCTCATCCGCTTCAATTCTTTTGGCAAGCGCAAGCTCCGCATCGCGAGTCAGGAGCGAGATCTGGCCCATTTGACGCAAGTACATACGAACGGGATCATCCATCTGCTCCAAACGACCGGGAGAGATATTGGAATTGGCCTCGGCTTCTTCCTTTTTAGCATCCGCATCCTTTTCAGCAAAAGGAGTTTCCTGGCCTAGCTCTGGTTCTTTTTCTTCATCGGAATCCGAGTCCTCATCTTTATCTAGATTATCTTCAGAATCCACCACATCAATCTGCTGAGCACTTAAAGAGACTAGAACATCGTCAATTTCATCCGAAGCGGTGACATGCGTGGGAAGAATACGGTTGATTTCATCATAGGTCAGAAAACCCTTTTCTTTTCCCAGGACAATCAACTGCTCCATTCCCTTGGCTTTCGCCTTGGCCTTTTCGTCGGAAGAGTTTCCTTCAACCAAAGTAGCTCCTTGAGGGAGGATCGGAGATTTTACTTTGAGCTTTGATTTTTTGCTCTTATTTTTGCTTTTATTTTTTTTCATTGATTTTCTTTTCCCTTTGATTTAGTTCGTGTAAATGTCCCATAAACTCGTTGATGCGACTCTGGTCACCGATACTCTCGGCGGTTGCAATCTGTGATAGGAGCTCCCCGCGCTCCTGCCGGATCCTCTGCCGTTTCATCTGTACCAGACAATCCGTAAAAACTTTTTCCTTATCCGCCAAAATCTCAACATCCGCGGATACCTGCGACAGCAAACCAACCACTTCCGGTTCTTGAGCAAACACACTCATTAAAGAAGCGGCAGTTGGAGCTTTTTCATCCGCCAAGCTTTCAAAAATCTGTCGGGCAATTCTTTGAGCCACCGGATTCTTAAAATCATCTTGACGCAGCTCTTGTCGCGCCCTTTCTAGATAACTCTCGCCTTCAAGCGACAACCCCAACACCATACGCTCTGCTGCAGTCACGGACTGGGTTGCCAGTCCCCTCGGCGCACCTTCTAACTTCAGAGTCGGGGCCGCGGTCAAACGTCCTGAACCAGGTCTCTGACTACTCTTTTTCATCTCCGCCAGAAGCGCTTCTTCCGAGAGCGAAAGCTCTTGAGCTAAGGCCTTGGTCCAGGCGGAACGTAAAATCTCATTTTTAACCCGGGAGAAAAGACTCACCAAATCATTGGCAATCTTTACTTTTCCCTCAATCTGAGAGACGTCAAACTTTTGTTTCAAAAGATCCAGCTTATAATCAAAAAGATTCTTGGCTTTTTTAAGCGCCTCGCGAAATTCTCCAGCACCCTTTTTTCGCACAAAAGAATCAGGGTCTTCACCCTCGGGGAGACGGACAATCTTGACCTCCATCCCCTCTTCGATCAGTATTTCCAAACCACGAAGCGTCGCGGACTCTCCCGCCTTATCCGCATCGTAAACAATAAAAACATTTTGCGTGTGCCGCTTCAAAACCCTTGCCTGCTCCGTGGTAAGCGCTGTCCCCAAAGAAGCGACGACATTCTGAACGCCCGCCTGATGGCAACTGATCAGGTCCATATACCCTTCAACAACCACCACTGCGTCCAAGTCTCGGATCGCTTTGCGTGCCTGGAACAAGCCGTACCACTGACGGCCCTTGGAATAAATTTCCGTTTCCGGAGAATTTAAATATTTGGGGAGGGAATCATCCATCACCCTCCCGCCAAAAGCAATGCAGGCCCCCTTCGCATCAAAGATCGGAAACAAGATCCGATTACGAAAACGGTCGTAAAAACCGCCTTCTTTCTTAGCAAGCACAAGCCCTGATTTTTCAAGGACCGCCTCCGGAATCTGACCCTTCACGGAAGCATAAAATGCATCCCAATTTCCGGGAGCATAACCCAACTTAAAATCTTGTATGGTTTGGGGACTCAAGCCTCTTTTTTCTAAATAAGCTCGAGCTGGCGCTGCTTCTTTTTTACTGAGAAGTCCCTGATGATAAAACTCGACAGCCTTCGCGTGCACCCCAAAAAGCTGGCTGATCCTTTCTTCTGTCTTAGGATCCACTCGAACGTCTTTGGGCAGTTCCACTCCCGCACGCTCGGCCAGTGCTTCCACCGTCTCACGAAAATCTTTTTTTTCGATTTTCATGACAAAACCAAACACATTGCCACCCGCGCCACAACCAAAGCAGTGAAAAATCTGCTTGTCAGCACTGACCATAAACGAGGGCGTCTTCTCCCCGTGAAATGGACAGTTGGCCTTAAAATTTTTGCCGGAACGGCGCAACGTCATGTAGCCTGAAATCACTTCGACGATGTCTAGCCGATCCTGGATCAGACGGATCGTCGCATCCGGAATCATAGTCCCACCCTCGCTTTAACTTTTAGCGGGTAATCCCAGTTGCGGTGAAACATGACCCATATAATCAAACATCACCGGCCCCATCTGCGATACCCACTCTCCCACAATCGAGCGAGTATGAATGTCCTTCTTTAACTGCGTTAGAGGCGAGTGATCAATCATCATAAAAATAAAACTCAAAACAATCACCCAGCGCAAAGCGCCAAAAACCATCCCAACCAACCTCAAAAAAAACGGGCCTTGACCTACCTTTAATAATTTCAACAAAATTGATCGTAAAATTTTGGTGGTAATGAGCCCCGCAATGATTAAACCGACAAAAGCAAGCGCCGTGGACGTGGCGTTGTTAAAAAAAGTTTGAAGTGTAATCCACTGCCCCAGAGGTTCATAAAAATAAAATGCTACCAACACCGTCGCAAGATAAGAAGCGATTCGTAAAATCTCAGGGAAAATACCATCACGATAACCGACAAAAAGACCTCGCAAAACAACCATCGCGGTCACATAATCGACCCACGTCAGCCGTGTTAAGAATTCGTTCAAAAGGTCCTCCGTGTGATGAGGTTAGAGCAATAACTTCGGAAGTATACCATCGAGGAGGGGCAAAGTCAAATGGATTAGTAGATAAAATACTAAGAAATAGGAGCCTTCTGAATCTTCTCAAATCGACCATCAAAATCATCATCATACTCTTTGCGAATAAAACGCTTCTTTCGTTCGATTACACGAAAATCCGCTTTCCCGTCATGGTTGCGGTCATGCTCCGTTTTTACCCGCTCACCATTTCGACGATAGATCCACTGGGCTGGCTTCCCACTTTTGTCTTTCAGAATTTCTACAGTTTCTTTTTTGGGCAAAGCCATTTTCTTGACCGCAGCCAAAGCGGTGCAGGAAGGCAAGAGAAACAACACCAGTGCTATGATCATTTTAGAGCGCATGCAAAACCTCCCGGTAATAAAAATGAATGGTTGATAAAAGATACATGCCAGCGGTTTCACTGCGCAAAACCAGTGGGCCGAGGCTAACGGGCCGAGCACCAACTCCCATCGCCTCCCCCACCTCACGCGCGCTAAAGTCGCCCTCTGGACCTACAAGCGCCACAATTGATTTAGGTTTCTTTTTTGGTAACACGGAAATCAAGGGAGTCGTAGCTCCTTCCAGCGTTGGAATTAAGGACACTTCGTAGTTTTTGATTTCAGGGATAAAATTTTTAAAAAGAACGGGCGGATCCACTCTGGGAACCGTTGGCAGCCCGCACTGCTTGCAGCTTTCCTGGGCAATCTTCTGCCATCGTGCAATCTTTGCTTTCCACCGCTCAGGGGATAATTTCACAACACTTCTTTCGGTTAACAACGGAACAATGGCATGCACCCCAAGCTCCGTCGCCTTTTGAATTAAAATTTCCATGCGCTCAGGCTTAAATACACCCACAGCCAGAGTGATGGGTACTAAAACCGACGAAGAGTGGGAAGTATTTTGAAGAATCCGGGCAGCCAACTTTCCCGCAATGACATCCCCAGCCACCGCGGCATATTGTCCGCCCTTCCCATCAAAAAGATCCAAAGAATCCCCTTTTTTAATGCGAAAAACAGAGGCGGCGTGATGTGTCTGATCAGGGTCTAAAAAAACTTCTTTTTGGTCTAAAGCGGGTGTGTGAATCAAAAAACGTGGCATAAGAGCGCTTGGAAGTATTTTTAAGAAAACTTAACGATAAAATCAGAGTTGTAATAAGCCATCAAGATATCGCTCCTGGAGACAACTCCCACAAGCCTCCCCTCTTGCAAAATAGGCAGACGAATGATTTTCTTGGCGATCATCACATCAATCACTGTTTCAAGGCTCTCGGAAATATCCGCAGTCACCACCTCTTTGGCCATCAGCTCGCGAACACGGACTTCTTCGAGCCTCAACCCTTTACGAATGGCCTTTAGCAGATCAAATTCGGAAATCACTCCCACCACATGTCGAGAGGAGTCGATCACAGGCATCCCGCTATACTGCCCCGAAAGAATCTGCAAAAGCACTTGGCTGGCGTAATCATCCGCTCGGGCGGCAATGACATTTTTGGTCATGATTTTTTCAAGTAAAACAGAACCGGCTGTCATGGGAAACCTCCCGGGGTTTTTGCCAATAAATTAATCAATCTTATAAAATATTATACATAAAAATACAAAAATTTCAAGTCAATCGGCGAAGCAAAGCCTCCTGCTCGCTTAATATTTCCGCGGGAAGTGTAGGGCCTATTTTTTTAAAGAACTCCGTTTGGCTCTTCACTTCCTCTGCCCACTCTTTTGCATCCACACGAAACGCTTCTTGAAGTTTTATGGGGTCTAGTTTTAGACCCGTCAAATTCAAATCTTTGGGATCCGGCAAAAATCCAATCGGACTTTCCACCGCCCCCACCTCTCCTTCCGCCCGCGACAAGATCCAGTCAATCACCCGCAAGTTTTCTCCGAAACCAGGCCAGAGAAAATCACCTTGTGAGTCTTTACCAAACCAGTTCACATGAAATATTTTGGGTGGTTTTTTCATCTGCGAGCCCATGTCCAGCCAATGCTTAAAATACATTCCCATATCATAACCACAAAAAGGAAGCATGGCCATCGGATCGCGGCGCACCACCCCTACCTTTCCGGTCGCAGCGGCGGTTGTTTCTGAGGCCACCGTCGCCCCCACATAAACCCCGTGTTGCCAACTGCGTGACTGATAAACCAAAGGCGCCACGCGGGCGCGGCGGCCCCCAAAAACAATCGCGCTCAAAGGAACTCCCTGGGGATTTTCCCACTCCGGAGAAATCGAAGGACACTGTCCTGCCGGAGCGGTAAAGCGGCTGTTGGGATGTGCTCCTTTTTCAGTGGAATCCGGCGACCATGCACGATTTCTCCAGTTTTTTCCGGAAGCGGGCACAGGACCATCCATCCCCTCCCACCAAACTCCCCCATCCGACGTTTTAAGAACATTGGTAAAAATGGTGTTTTTTTGAATCGCTTCCATAGCGTTGGGATTGGTTTTGCTATTGGTTCCGGGAGCCACTCCAAAAAAACCTGCCTCTGGATTCACCGCCCAAAGCCGTCCATCAGGTCCGATCCTCATCCAGGCAATATCATCTCCCACCGTCCAAACTTTGTAGCCCTTCATTGAGTCCGGTGGCACCAGCATCGCAAGATTGGTTTTTCCGCACTGACTGGGGAAAGCGGCAGCAAAATAACGGATCTGCCCTTTTGGATTTTGAATCCCAGCAATCATCATGTGCTCGGCCAGCCAACCTTCCTTATTCCCAAGCCAGGAAGCGATGCGAAGAGCCAAACATTTTTTCCCCAAAAGAACATTGCCGCCATAGTTGGAGCCTACACTCCAAATTGTATTATCCTCCGGAAAATGGCAGATAAAGCGATGGCGATCATCCAAATCCGCTTTGGCGTGTAAACCCTTGGTAAAAATGCCTTGCGCACCGAGCTCCTCCAGCGCGATCTTTCCCATCCGCGTCATGATGCGCATATTGAGGACAACGTAGACGCTGTCGGTGACTTCAATTCCAATTTTATTAAAAGGAGATTTGGGAATGCCCATGATGTAAGGCACCACATACATCGTGCGCCCCTTCATGGATCCTCTAAAAAATTCGGAGAGTTTTTGGTAGGCCGCTGAAGGCTCCATCCAGTTGTTGATGTGTCCGGCGTCTTCTTCGCGCTTGGTACAAATAAACGTCAACTGCTCCACACGCGCCACGTCATTTTCCGTGCTTCGCGCATAAAGACAACCGGGCCACTTCACAGGATCCAGCGCTTCCACTTCCCCCGTTGATAAGGCCAAAACTTCTAGCAGTGCTTTTTCTTGCTCGGACCCATCACACCAAACCACCCGATCCGGCTGACACAACGCCACACAATCTTGGACCCACCGAATCAACGCCTGATTATTAGTCGGAATCGCTTGGCTCATAGCTGTTATTTTACCATTAATCTGATTCTGTGTGCACCAGTGTTGGCCTGGACCACCCTTTCCTTTTCTTACGTTCCGGCCGGCTTTCCTCATTCGGAAAGCCTTCGCTCGGCTTCAGCCTGGGCTTTGGACTTACCTAAACCCTCCAGGCTTTGCTGACTGAACTTCTATTATCGATTTGAATGGGCGGCCTAAGCCTCGCATACCTTCACTCCAGAAAAGAAAAGGGTGGTCCCAGCCTATGTGTTTGTAAAACAGGAAATAACAAAAACTTAGTAAACAGAAAAGGTGGAGACTGCTACGAATTTATTTTCTCTTTTGCCCGCTTGTGACTTGAGTTGTAAGTCGGAGAGAGACGGCCGGTTGACCAAGAACACCTTCTTTTTGGGTAGCGTTTCATTGGTCAATAGGCCGAGAGTTCTCCCGACTTACAACTTAAGTCACGGCAATGGAGAAAATAAATTCGTAGCAGTCTCCGGCATCCATGGGGATTGGAGATCTAGAAAGTATTGGACCTGAGCGGGATCGAACCGCTGACCTCCTCATTGCGAACGAGGCGCTCTACCAGCTGAGCTACAGGCCCGTATATTGGAAAAACCAAGCAAAGAACAAATTTAAAAGGAAATCTATCTCACCTCTCGTGAGAAGGTCCGCTCGCCCTCGGCCGTCGTCAGATTTTCCGTCTACGGCTCGGGGGCCGGCCCGTACCAGTTGGTCCAAGATTTCGCCTATTATATAAATTTTTAGGAAAAAAGGTAGGTCTATTTTGAATGGAGGTATTCGGAGAGCCAGTCCAGGTATTTTTTAGAGCCCGCCGCCACAGGCAAGACCAAAACCTCAGGAACTTCGTAAGGATGGATTTGGAGCAATTGGTTTTGAAGCTGTTTTAGCCTGCCAGAGGAAGTCTTGATCACTAGCATCGCCTCGCGGCTAGTCCGGATACGCCCTTTCCAAAAATAATAGGACTCAAGTCCGGGCTGAATAGAAACACAGGCCGCCAACTTTTTTTGGACAAGAACATGCGAAATCTTTCGCGCACTTTTTAAATCCGAAGTTGTCGATAAGACAACGAAGAAACGCATTACGGCTTTAGAAACGCAGGGTTACCTTGTAGCCGTCCGCACCCTCTTGATCCAAAATAATATGGCCTTCACGCGCCAACCAACCCAAGCTCATCAAGACGACATTGCGATTTTTATCAATGGCTTTTACCAACTCATCCAAGCTGCAAGTTCTACGGCTGTCTAAAAAGTGCCAGATATCTCCGGCCACAATCCCAATCTCGGTAATCATTGTCTACCCCCCCCCTTAAAAAAATTGACTTAAATCTAAACGTGTATAAATCTGAAGAAGCCTTATCATAATCGGGTCACTGCTAGAAATCAATAGCTTTAAAAAAGTCTCTCCTCGGGGTCTTTTTTATTGTAGCTTTTGCATTGAGGGCACTGGGATATTTCCTGGTGGGTGGAATCCACGTAAGTATAGGTGCAGATTTTGCACTCCCAAACATCGGCCTCTTCGCGAACAAATTTTGGCAGAGCCGATTTTTTTTCAAAAAAGACCCAAAAAATAAAAATAGCCGATAAAGACGACATCACGTAGAAAAAAATGGCCGTTGAGATGTCGACTGAAAACACGGACTATCTCTCCCCCGCCCAATCAAACTCAGGAGAGTCTTTGGGTCCATCAAGACTTTGCCTGAGACCAGAAGAAACTCTTTCCCCCTCAGGAAGACTCACCACATCTCCGGAAACAAATGTTTCCACTTTTTGATTGGGCAAATTTTCAGCGGGTGAAAAATCACTGGGGCGACGATAGAAAGACTGGGAAGATTCTGTCCGGGTGTCCACCAGCGTTCTTAGGATATCATCATCCATCACCGGTCCTAAAGAGACCAGCGCAGGCCTTGGTTTTTCTATTTTTTTCGCAGGAGCCACCACGATCCGAACCGAATAAAACCAAAAGAAATGCCATAAAATCGAGAGAGCCAAACCAATCAAAAAAGAGCGGTTTCCCAAAGACCATCCCTGATATTCTCGAGAAGGAAGCAGAGAACTACCCTACTTTCTCATTGGTGGCAATGTTAATCTGTGGGACATCGGCGTCACGGCAAAGATCCCAAATTTCCACGACACGCCCCAAAGAAGCGCTAGAATCCGCCTTCAAAATAACGGTTCTTTTTTCCTCGGCAGCCTGATGGATCTCCCGAGTCAAGTCGCTAATAGTGGTCGGCTTTTCATTTAAAAATAAAAGATCCTGGCCGGTCAGCGTGATGGTCAGATTGCGTGTGCTTAAGACCTCGCTGGTCACTGCCTTAGGCAGTCTCACACGGATCCCAGGTTGAATGACAAAGTTGGAGGTCAACATGAAAAAAATAAGCAGAAGAAAAACCACGTCGATCAAAGGGGCGATATCCAACTGCCCTTTTTTGATCTCGGTTCTTCGCTTGAGTCGGGAAAATCTCACGGCTGATCCGTCCGGCGATCGCCTAAAATGTTGAGAAGATCCGTCGCGCTACGCTCCATATCCAAAACAAAACCATCCACGCGGCTCACCAGATAGTTGTAGGCCACATACGTGGGGATCGCCACACAAAGCCCAAACACGGTTGTCAGAAGCGCTTCCCAAATCCCTCCGGCAAGATCTCCGGGATTGACAGGGTTTAGGGCGGAGGCCTTGGAATCAATCACCTGAAAAGCAGCGACAAGTCCCGTCACCGTTCCCAAAAGCCCTAAAAGAGGCGCCACATGAGCCACCGTCGCCAATACGGGAAGATTTCTTTCTAGTCGGGGAACCTCATGAATCGAGGCATCCTCCACCGCCTCGCGAATCTCCTGACGAGGGCGGTCATGCTTTAGAATGCCCGCTTTTAAAATCGTGGCGATGGGTCCCCCGGTTTTGTCGCAAAGATCCAAAGCTTCCATGATTTTGTTTCTTTTGATGGATTTTGAGATCTGCTCCATAAAAGCCTTGGTATCAATTTCTTCTTGGCGCAAACGAATCAGGCGCTCAATCACGATCGCAAATGCCACCACAGAACATAAAAGGATAGGCCACATAATCGGACCCCCTTTTTGCATCAATTCCCACATAACTTCTACCCCCTTCTATTTTTAAGTGATTCTGCCTGTTTCAAAAATTCTTCGGTTTTGGCCAATGCCTGTGCCGCTAGCTCAGAACGTGGAAAGCGGCTCGTAAAATCCTGGAGCTTTTGAATCGCTTTTGCGATCTCCCCTTCGCGCTCATAAGTCATTGCTTCCCAAAACAAAGCTTCCGCCACTCGCTTGGAATCGGGAAAACTTCCGATCATCTCCTGGTAGTTTTTTCTGGCGTCTTCGTATCGCCCCTTATTGTATCGTGACTGCCCCAAACCATACAAGACATCCGGCGTCCGGTCGCTCTGCGGATAAAGTGTCTTGTATTTTTCAAAAACCAAAATCATCTGGTCTTCTTGACCCAGCGCCTCAAAACACAGGCCCAACTGGTAGAGTGCTAGACGTTTTACCTCAAAATCACGGGCATTTTCTGATAATTTTTTAAATTCTTCGCGAGCCACCGAGGGCTGCTTCTTCTGCAAAGTAAGAGCCGCGATCTGATAACGGGCCTTCTCATCAAAACGACTTTGGGGGAAATGAACCAAAAGACTCTGAAAGCTTAAGAGCGCTGTATCGATGCGATTTAACTGGGAGAGCAACACGCCCACTTGATACTGCGCTGTGTCCGCAAAACGACTTCGGGGAAACTCGGTCAACACCCGGTCGTAAAATGAGAGTGCTTTTTCATATTCATTTTTTTCGGCCGCTATTTCTCCCAGTCGGCAGAGCGCGTTAGCTCGAAGCTCCGGCTCCTGAGCACGCTCGGAGCTTCGCTTGAAATAAAACAAAGCATCCTCGGTGCGTCCCAGAGCGACAGAATCAACCCCTAAATTGTATTCGATTTCATCGGCTAAAAGAGTTTTTGGAAAATCTGACAACACCGCACGATAGATAGCCAAAGCATCCTCAAATCGCCCCATAGCCTCCAGCGCCTTGGCTTTCCAAAAAAAGAAACGATCCGCCGACTTCAACCCGGGAAACCGGCGTAAGAGTGAGTCCAGCTCATCCACTGCCTCTTGGTTCCGGTTGAGTCCGATGAGACAGCGCGCTCTGCCATACAAAAACTCAGGACTGTTGGACGGGACAGAAAAAATCTTTAACCCCTCCGCAAATAACTTTTTCTGGAGGTAACACCAACCCACCCGCTCAAGCGAGGTCCAATAAATCTCACTACCTGCTTCAAGTTCCAAGTTTTTTTTAAAAAAATCCAGCGCTAGATCGTATTGACCCAACTGATAAAAGCTCTCCCCCACC
The DNA here is from genome assembly GCA_964497635.1 of uncultured Planctomycetia bacterium. GTDB lineage: Bacteria > Omnitrophota > Gorgyraeia > 2-02-FULL-51-18 > 2-02-FULL-51-18 > CAMDWQ01. The sequence continues at coordinate 11,915 of CAZCDB010000033.1, forward strand.
AGGTAATGCGCCGCCGGTAGACGTGGGCTTAAGGGGTAATCCTTAATAAATACGCTGAGATTTTGAGCCGCAAGCTCATAATTTTTTTTCTCAAATTGGCATTGACCGATCTTGTAACGCGCTTCAACGGCCAACGAGTGATCCGGAAATTCGACTATAATACTTTCAAACTCTGCGATAGCTTCCTCCAAACTTCCCGTCTGGGCAAGACACCAGGCATTGGAATATTTGGCGAAAACAAAATACTTCGAGGTTGGGAATTGATTTAAAATCTGCTGGTAAAATCGCAGGGCTGCAATGTAGTCTTTGGCACGAAAATAAGTCTCCGCCGTCCAATAAGCCGCTTCTTCCTCTAAAGGCAGTCCCTGTGAATCTCTGAGCAGCTCCTCCAATATCTGGGCCGCGCTCCCATATTCCTTCCTCTCCATGAGTGAGCGCCCCAAAAGATATCGCACCGAATCCCTATTTTCCGACCCTTCGTATTTTTTTAAATAAATCTGCGCACGCTCTTTTGCCACCGAATAAAACTTGTCTTTATAAGCTTGTTGAATAGAGAGGTAATCTAAATCTTCAGGGGTCTGATCTGCAAATGCGGAGGAACAATTTAGAAGAAGAGCGAGTACAACCAGTACTCGGCGGGTGGCGCGGAGGAGGGATTTCACTTTAGTACGTCCCGTAAAAACCTTCCGGTGTAAGAGCGCGGATTTTTGGCGACTTCTTCGGGGGTGCCCGTCGCGACGATTTCTCCTCCTTTATCTCCTCCTTCCGGTCCCAAATCAATAAGATGATCCGCTGTCTTGATCACATCCAAATTGTGTTCAATCACCAGCACACTGTTCCCCTGATCCACCAGCTGCTGCAAAACTTTTAAAAGCCGGTCGATATCCGCAAAATGAAGTCCGGTTGTGGGCTCATCCAAGATATAAAAGGTCCGGCCCGTGGCGCGCTTGGAAAGCTCTGTCGCAAGTTTGATGCGCTGGGCCTCACCCCCTGAGAGCGTCGTCGCCGCCTGCCCCAGCTCGATGTAATCCAAACCGACATCGTGAAGCGTCTGAAGCTTGGACTTAACCATCGGCACATTGGCAAAAACTTCCAGAGCCTCCTCCACACTCATCGCCAACACATCAGAAATAGATTTACCCTTGTACTTTACTTCCAGCGTTTGCTCGTTAAAACGCTTTCCCTTACAGACTTCGCAAGTCACATACACATCGGGAAGAAAGTGCATCTCAATCGTTTTCACCCCATCCCCTTCACAGGCCTCACAGCGGCCTCCCTTGACGTTGAAGCTGAAACGTCCGGGCTCATAGCCGCGCATACGCGCCTCCGGAAGCTTGGCAAAAATATCGCGGATAGGTCCAAAAAGACCGGTGTAAGTCGCGGGATTTGAGCGCGGCGTGCGCCCAATCGCTGATTGATCAATTTCAATGATTTTGTCCAGCTTGTCGATGCCGAGAATTTTTTCATGCTTCCCTGGATTGACCTTTGAGCCATTGATTGCTTTTGAAAGGCTTTTAAATAAAATCTCATCCACGAGCGTGGACTTACCGGAGCCTGAAACACCCGTGACGCAAGTCAGAACCCCTAGGGGGATTTCAACGTCCACGCTCTTGAGATTGTTTTCAGCGGCTTTTTTGATGATAATTTTTTCAGATTTGTTGAGAGTTCGTCTTTTATCAGGTAAAGCGATGGAGATTTCACCTTTTAAATATTTTCCGGTGATGGAGCGTGGATTTTTCATCACCTCTGCGGGTGTCCCTGACGCCACAATCTGACCGCCGTGTTTGCCGGCACCCGGACCCATATCCACCAGATAATCCGCGCGCTTCATCGTCACTTCATCGTGCTCAACGACAATCAGCGTATTTCCCAGATCGCGCAGAGCCAAAAGCGACTCTAGAAGCTTTTCGTTGTCCCGCTGGTGCAAACCAATTGAGGGCTCATCGAGCACGTAGAGCACACCAATGAGGCCTGAGCCGATCTGCGAAGCCAGGCGGATGCGCTGGGCCTCGCCCCCTGAGAGCGTGCCACTCATGCGGTTCAGAGACAGATAGCCCAAACCCACATTTTTCATGAAGCCAAGACGCGCGCGAACTTCTTTTAAAATCTGATGGGAAATCATTTCTTCTTGTGCTGAGAATTTTAGCTGATTAAAAAACTTATCGGCGTGCTCAATCGAAAACGCCGTCATGTCCATAATGCTTTTGGAGTCAATTTTGACCGAGAGAGCTTCCGGTTTGAGGCGCTTGCCGTGACATTTTTCGCAGGGCTCCACACTCATGAACTTATTGATCTCATCTTTCATGTATTCCGAATCCGTCTCTTTGAAACGGCGCTCAAGATTGGGAATGACCCCCTCAAAATGCCGCCACCCCGCCTCTTCGGAGTCATCTCCATAAAGAATGATGTCTCGCTGTTGCTTGGTAAGCTTGCTCCAAGGCGTGTCGTAATCAAACCCATGACGTTCCGCCAGAAATCGAAGCTGACGGCGATAATGAATCACTAGCGACTTACCGCCGCGATTCCACCCGGCCACCGCCCCACCCTTAAGCGATCGTGATTTATCGGGAATCAAAAGCTCGGGGTCAATTTTAAGGCAATTGCCCAGACCATCACAGCCGGGACAGGCCCCGTAAGGACTGTTGAAAGAAAAAAGCCTTGGCTCCGGCGGCGGGAAACTAATCCCGCAATGAATGCAGGCAAAAAGCTCGGAGTACATCTCCTCAGGCTTTTTATCTCCTTCGTACGCGATGCGCAAAGTCCCCTTGCCTGTTTTGAGCGCCGCCTCCACCGAATCCGTGAGTCTCTTTTTGATATCTGCTTTGAGCGCCAAACGGTCCACGACGATTTCAATGGTGTGTTTTTTCTTTTTATCAAGGGGGATATTTTCTGAGATTTCTTTTAAAACGCCGTCCACACGGACACGCACAAAGCCTTCTTTCTGGATGTCTTTAAAAATTTTGTGATACTCGCCTTTGCGACCCTCAATGACAGGCGAAAGAAGCTGGATTTTGGTATCCACGGGATTCTTTAGAATCTGCTCGACGATCTCCTGGGCACTTTGCCGCGTGATTTTTCGGTCGCACTGATAACAATGTGGGATCCCCACTTTGGCAAAAAGAAGTCTTAGATAATCATAGATTTCCGTCGTGGTGCCAACCGTGGAGCGCGGATTGGATCCGGCGATGCGCTGCTCGATACTAATCGCCGGCGAGAGACCCTCGATGTAGTCCACATTGGGCTTTTGCATTTGGTCCAAAAACTGGCGGGCATAAGCCGAGAGACTCTCCACGTAGCGGCGCTGACCTTCCGCGTAAATCGTGTCAAACGCGAGCGAAGATTTTCCAGAGCCGGAGAGACCCGTAAACACCACCATCGCGTTGCGAGGGATTTTTAGGTCAATCCCCTGAAGATTGTGCTCACGCGCATTTTTGACAAAGATGTAATCTTTTTCCACTATTTCAAAATCTCCGGAATGGGCCTTGTATCGATCCGGATCCCTCCACGATGTTCAATGATTAGTGTGTAAATCGTACCGGGCACAAACACCGACCCCGGCGCTTCAATCTGCGCGTTTTTTATCCCGACCCGTGAGCGCTCCTGAGGACTGAGCGCGTATTTCCAAAATCGTTGCCAGACTTCTTTTTCAAAATAGTTGGCGGGTTTTCCCACCCGGTATCCCTCGGGAATTCCTTGGGTGGGCGTGATCACCATCTCTTGAGTATTTTTGCCGTCCAAAACAAAAGCCTTTAGAAAAAGATAGATGCTTTTGCCTTTGAGCCGGCTCCCCTGCTCGATGTATTTGTCGTCAAAACGGATCACCAGCGTCTGAAACTGAATCAGATTGCCATTAAATGTAAAATATTTGGGCTTGAGGGGCTTGCCCAGCACGTCGTACTCCAAAAACTTGATCGTTGTTTTGTATTTGCGGGTGTATTCGTCAAGACTTGATTCCGTCACCAAGACTTCGGCGATGCGCGACTCGGCTTTGAGGTTGTGGATGATTTTTCTTAAGGTGAGATATTCAAAAACAAACTTGTAGGCCAGGATAAAAAGAAAAAAAAGGATGACGAGAATTAAAGTATTTCGCACCCACTTCTGGATCCAGCCAAACATGGTTCGGGCCTTAGGCGCCGGGCTTTGAAGTACGCCGCGGACCCTGATGAAAAATTTTCTCCTGGGCTAATCGGGCAAAAATATTAAACGCATTTTTTCTACGGAAGTGAATGATGAGCTTGATTGTTTCCAGGGCCGCCCAGACGCCATAAACATACACAATCTCTTCACGAATCCCGGGGATCAGAAACTGCGCCAACCAAAGCACAAAGAGCCCGACCGCCTCCCGCCAGTGAAAACTCATGCTCGCCAAAAAGAGAAACCCTAGATAGGACTGGATGATGGTCAGTAAAATCTCAAGTCTTTGGTGTTCATCAAATATAATCGGTTGCCAAGTCTTGGTTGCAAAAGCGTAGATAAAAGGAATTGTTGCCACAAGAATCGTCCACTGGTTGATAGAGGAAGAGACAAAGTTGGTCAGTGCCATCGGGGCCTTGCTGACTTTCCGGGCCCAATGAAATGCAGAGAGCTTCTCAGGAAACTCGCTCAAGAACGGCGCAATCCACTGCACAAACACAAACTGCGAGATCCCTAGCGTCACCGCCAAAGCCAGCATGGACTCCAGGAAGGGATGCGCGCCCACCCAAAGAATGCCCGCCCCCAAAACCAAAAGCCCAAAAATAGCTAGATAGCTTTTCTTTCTTTCAAGGCCCATCACCCAACGAGGAACCCGACCTAAATCCTCAACTCCTTCGGAATCCTGAGGAGGCATTTTTGAGAGCAAATAAAGATAGGCAAAATAAATCGTCGCTAAAATCACTCCGTCCCAAACCGTCAGAGTTCCCTTGACGTAAATCCAAATAAAGTAGGCCAGTGCCGGCAAAAGTGAAAGTACAGTAATCGAATGCTCATCTTCCATGTGGATGGCTTCCAGTCCTTTGGACTTATTTTTCTTGTGAGCAAAATAGGCGGAGACAAAAAATACCATCGGCCACCCCAATCCCACAAAAAGACGCAAAGACCCTGTAAAATTGGCCGTCACCAAATGCATCTGGGAAGGATCCTGCGCCGCATTCATCGTGATCACCGCCTCGACCGCAAACTCCGGCAGCGTCTGCACCCAAGCCAGTACCGCCAGCGCCAATCCTTGAGAAATATAAAACTGCCCGCACTCCGCCGCCCAAGCAATCACAATCGCAGCAAAAATAATCGCGGGAAATGTCCAGAGGGCGTG
>CAZCDB010000034.1:0-16942 GCA_964497635.1 uncultured Planctomycetia bacterium
ATTTTGAAAAAAGCGGATGCTCATGCCCGCGAGATCCGGGAGCAGATCCGGATTATTGAGGGCGAGAAGCGGGATGTGGCAGGCCAGGATATGGAAAATTCTCTGGCAATTTTCGCAGCGACCGTGACCGGATCCGGGATAGACCGACATCGTGCAGGGTTTTTCAAGTTGAATCCGGGCGAAGCGAGGCTTCTTCTGGGGCTTGCGCCTCATTTGGATGAAAATACGGAGCGCATCGAAGCGGTCTTGAGGAATTTTCGCGGGAAAGCTGAATTTTCTCCCGACAAGGTGCGGCAATTTGTCGAGAGGGCCGATCGCCGGGAGTGGTATCCGGGGATCGTCCGCCGTGTCGCAAAACTTGCGATCAAAGCGCTTCAGTCGGAAGACCGACTGATCTTCCCCGATGGATCGGAAATCCGGATTCTCCGATCTCTGAGTGAGGGGGAATATTCTTATCCTGTCGAAATTTTAGCCAAAAGTGAAGGCTCTTCGGCTTCGCGGCACTTGCGCCCAAAATCTTTTTGGCAGAGGTTGGTTGAGTCGTGGGCTGGAAGAAAACAGGAAAATTTTTCCACAGTTTTCGCGCGAGACTTGCAAAAAGCCATCGATGAAGGCGCCAAGCTTGTTCCGCAGGAAAACACCGCTGCAATCGCAAGGATCGCCGAGTGGCTTGAAAACACACTTCCCGGATATACGCCACCGACAAGCGGGGACCCCTCCGCGATGGCTGATACTCGACCAGCTGTATCATCCGAGGCTCACACGCCTGCCGGTCTCTCACTCGTCGCCGCTTCCGATGCTTCGTTGCAGGCTGAAACTTTGGTCAAACCGGCAGAAGAGCCGGTACCTGCCGCGGCGCGGCTTGCCAACAACTCACTGCGCGATGAAGCGGAAAGGCGGGTGGATGCTCATTTCTCGGTTCGGGATGGAGAAAGGGATCCGAAATTTATAGAAAAGCTAAAAGATTTTTACATGGAGGCGATTCAAGAGCACGGGTTTGATGCGGGATACCAGCTACATTTTTATGACTCTTCAAAGCGTCGGATCAGAGCCCAGATTGAAGTCCCTGCCTTGGCCAAAAAAGAAGTCACCGAGGATTTTTTTGATTTTCTGGGAGAGATTACTCCCACCAACGTGGAAGTAGACTTCTACGTCGAAGTATCGGATCTGGGGACTCTTAAATTTTTGGCAGAGAATCTATTTAACCCACATTTAAAGATGTCCAAGATTCTGGAGGCTCTTAAGCAAGATGATGCGGCAACTCTTTTGCGTGAATTGATAAGTCTTACCAAAAAATCACCGGGAAGTCGTACCTATATTTGGTCAAGAGATATTCTTAGGAAAGCAACTCCCGGATCATGGCTGGCCAGGCTGGGGGATGGAGTTATCTATGCTCGAAAAGCGAGGAGCCACTGGAGAGCCCTTGAGCTTCATCTATCGCGCCCTGAACAAGCAGAAAGCAGTGTGCGTCGCGGCATCCGGTATCTTGAAAAAAATAAAGAGAGGTTGGGAGCGTATCTCGATCTTGTGCAGCGATTTCAAGATGTCCCCGGGATGGGACGCATGATCAGGCGCCTTGGAGCGCTTGAGCTTCAAGATCTTTCTAGGGCAGAAGAAATCTTGGGAGAGCTTTTTGCGGCAGACCATATAGAACAAGTGTATCCCGGTGCGAAAATAATAGGATTGGGACTTAATACTCCTGCGGATGGCGGGGTTGAATCACGAGAAATCGATGTTTGGGTATTAAGCCCTACGAAAAGAGAAATATGGACCATTGAGGCAAAGGCGGTTTCGGACTCAGGTATTGAGAACGGCCAGGCTAGAGTACAAAACGATGACCAACTCAAAGGACAAATCGAGGCCCTAAAAATTTTACGTGATGAGCGATTCAGCTGGACGAGGCATTTATTTCTCGTCGGAGGACCTTCAGTTGAGTCTAAAGGTTTTGAGCCGCGGCTGAGTCTGACACAAAGCCATCCAGATATGCCCGATCTAAAAGTGGAGCAGGCATTTTTTAAATTTGATCCGTTCGGACCCCCCTTAAATCCTTCCGCCGGACAGAGCGGGGCAGAGTCTGCTTGGATGGAAAACCATGTGAGTCAATGGGCCCACGAAGATATCCGGATCAGAAAAGTATTGGGTGATGCGTTAAAAGCAACCCGTTCAAGCCAAAGGCCGTTTGCGGCGAGGTTGGCACAACAAGGGCTTCCTGAGGGCTACACGATGTCACGAGTCAGTGGGCGTTGGTTTGAGTCAGATTCTTTTCAAAAAGAATTTGAAATGGTTGTAGAAATGCTTAGCAGGCTGAGACACGGGCGTGATTATGTAAAAGAATTTGTTTTGAATTCTACGGATGATCGCAACAAATTTACCATGATAGTTCGTGGCCCTAGTGGAGACATTGTGGCTGCTGGTACTGCTGCTGTTAATACTAGTATCGGTGCAGGGGAATTAATAGAAACGTATGTTTCTCAAAACCACCGAGGAAAGAAGCCCAGCGTAGGAAAGGCTATTTTTTATGAAAAATTAAAATGGTTAGATTCTAGAAATGTTCCAATGATAAGCATGCAAGATGCGTCTGATGGAAAAGTTACGGGACGCTGGCTTCGTCGATGGGGAGAAGAAAATGGCTATGCTGTGACTGCATCGGCTGATGGTTTTCAATATCGACTTACCTACATCACCATCAACCATCTCATCCAAAATTTACCAAACCCAATAAAAGATTTAGTTTTATCTGAGCAGGAGCCAGATCGTAGCCGTATCACATCGACGCTTGCGGATAAAATCGTGGAGTATAGAAAATATCGATCTGACCGACGAGCTATGCCAAAGGATTGGATCTATCTTGAGAGGCGAAGACACCCTCTTTACACATCAATCGAGTCCACCGAGTTTATCACCTCCCTATCCCCAAAGGCAGAGGAAATATTGCGTTTAGAGAATCCTCTCCAGGGACAGCTTCTCGCAGAAATTCCGGAGCATGCAGTGTGGGTGGGAGAGGGTGAATTGTCTATTGTTTTTCGCGAGGGAGAAGCGGATAAAGTTTATCGAGTAGGTCTGAGTGTTACACGGCCCAAAACAGCGTGGATGATACAGCCGTTAAAACCTAAGAAGGAATTTCGCACAGATGGACAATCGTGGCAAGTGGAAGAATTGCCTTATTTGGACACCGCAAGTATTGCCCAAGAGGATGTTGAGCGAATACAAGAAAGGATCGGGCAAGATGGGTGGACACTTGTTGATGACAAGCTTGAATATCTTGGAAGAGATCTTAAGACCGGTGAAGTTTATGTGCTAGATCCTGAAGCTGCTGATTTTCTTTATGAAGGCCAGGTTGCCACAAATTCGGATGCTTCGTTAGCCGCACGCCTTGCCGGTAATGGCCAACTACCAGAGGGTTACACGATGGAAGTGATCCTTGGATCTCAGGCGGGAAGCTTGGAGAAGCTTCGTACGACCGCGCTTGAATTGTCTGAAAAAGCGGACGAGGAGGATGCTGCGAAAATTATTTTTAAAAATATAGCCATCGCCTCGACAAATAAAAAAGTTTTTGCAGCTTTTGTGGTCAAAGATAAATCCGGCCATGCCGTGGGAATCCGGCTGTTGTATTGGGCGGATGATCTCCGACTGCTTCGATATAGGGATATGATGCCAAGTCGCGGGGTTGATCGTGACGACCGGATGAAAATTGAAAAAAGGCTCTTGGTCAGCGACATTGCTGTCAATGCGGATCACCGGAGGCTGGGCATCGCCGAGAGTCTATATAGGGAAAGTTTTCAGTACATAAAAAACACACCGGACGCGGGAGCTGATTATTCCCTAGTGACAATCCGCAAGGATAATCTTTTTTCAAAAAAGGCGATGCTCTCCGCCGCCAAAAAATCAGGGGTTGTGGTTTATGGCCCTCTGCTGGAGGGTGATGAACACTTTGGTTATTTGATTGATCTGCATCCTGAGAAAGCGAAGGGGCCCGGCGATCAACAAATATTGGATAAATTTAAACTTTTCGATGATAGCGCCGCGGCACGGTCCGCCAGAGGCGAGACCGCCTCGCCTGTAGGCGGGCGGTTGGCCACCGAACCCGAACGCTACGACAACGCTGTTCGCTATCTAAAGTATTTTATTTCCAACCGGGAAGAGGTTCGGAATCGTTTGCTTGCGGAGATACGCACTTCGAAAAATAGGCGGGGAAAGTCTCCCCTAGAGTATCTAGCCGTACTATTTGGAGGCGGTCTCTTGCTGGGAAATGATTGGCTCCGACCAGGGGTGCTGGGGGAGGGGTCTGATATCAACGCGCAGGAAGCGATCCAATTTCTTGATGAGGGAGGGAAAATCACGGGTTTTGTTTCTTCCCCGCTTTTTTATGATCAGGTGGGTCATAGCCTGATCTCGGCGGCCGAGGATGCTTCGGATCCTCGCCGGGAAGAACGAATTGTAGAGGCTTTGATAGATGTTTATCTCGACTACCTGCTTTTTGGATTCAAAATTTACGCGGAAAAAGCAGACGCGCTTGCCGTGCCTGAGAGGACTCAGCAAGCCCAGCTTCTCCGAGCAGAATACAACCAGCGCCCGGTTGGCTGGCAATTCACCCAAATTCCACGAGCAGCGATTTATGACTCTCTGGTCGAAAGGGATGAAGTCGCGCTGGTGGAGCGCCACTACGCGAGGGCACAAAACAATCTTGGCTTTGCCATGGACATGGCCGCACGTGTGGGGCGGCACTTACGCGCTGGAAAATATTCGGTATTCAGCGATCACGTTGTACCGGAACCTGAAATGCATTTTGCCGTCTACAATACCATGGATTTTTCATTGCTCATCGCGTACATGATCCCTCTTTTGCTGGCTTATGCCAAAATTGGAGACGATCCTGCTACTGCTCTTGAAAAACAGCGTCTTACCTTAAGCCTTTATTCGGCGTTATCAGCCTCTTCTGGAATTCTCACCGATTTTCAGCGATTGGAGAGTTTTTCTGATCCGCAGTATAAAAACTACCTGTTGCCCGGACATCGTCATGTCTTCCCGGCGCAGATGGAAGGTTTTCAGGAATATCGCACACTTCTTACAAGTCTTGCCCCATCTTTATCGCGAGATTTTCAGTCCAATCCCGTGATCCAGGAAAGTCTGACAACTCATCCGGGTTATCTGGGCTCCGGAGCTGTTTTTGGGACCCAAATTGCCGCCGCTCAAATTCTCTATGACCTGAAATATCCAGCCGAGCGGGGATCTCACCCCTGGTTCGAAATGTATCACTCGATTCCTGTGGAGGCAGTTGAAAGAGAAGCCTATTGGAAAACTATGGATAAATTTATTGAGACGGTTCGAGCTACTCTGAATGAGCCCTACACAAAAGAAACAGATCGATCAAGCCTTGAAATAGAACTCCAGCGTTCCAATGAGGCTTATCAGGATACGATGCAAGCCCTCGAAAGCCTGGCCGCGGCGCGGTTGGCTTCCAGATCCGCTGGCAAAGAACTCGGGATTGTCACAGAAGAGAGAGCGAAGCAAACAGCTCAATTAGAATCTTTGATCGCACAGGCCCTCGGCAAGCCTCCTGTTTTTGTGAGGCGCGTGTTGAAAAAGATTGCTCCGGAAGTATTGATGGAGGCCAGGATAAGACGATTTAATCTTGAATCCCGTTTTTACAGGAAGCAATTTGGCAGGAGATGGGCGAAAGATCCTGCTGGGGCGTTGGGATATTTGGCGGAGGGATTCTATGTTGAACAAATCGCAAAAAAAGGAATGATCAGCCTCGCTGTCCCACCAAAACTTATTCCTGAGACCATCAAATCTTGGCTTGCGGGTGCCTCTGGCATAAGAAGTAGTCGTCAGTACAATAGACCTGTACGAGTCGAATGGATGTATTTTCCAATGATCCGCTCGTGGTTGCCGGCGGCGTTGTACCTGCAGAAGGACGGCGACCAATTTGAAAGATCTCCTTACAATTTCAAAACGGTTTTGGATGGCTCCAATAACCAAGTCTTGAGGATTGAGCAGGTCCTTGAAAGGAGTCTTATCCTTAGTTTGCAGACTGCAGGTTATAAAAAGGTCAGACCTTTACGCGTGTATAGCCAGATGTCCGCGTCAGGCTATCTTTATATTGGCGGCTCAGAAACGCCCGATCAAAGATTCAGCCCCACGGTGCGGCTCATCTCCAAGGGATACGAATTGTCCGGGGCAACTATTCCGCAAGACGGGATTATTACTGAGCTCCAGATGGGCGGAGAAGCAGATCCAAGATTGCTTACCGTTGCCTACGAGACTGACGTGAAAGGAACAATCACCAAACTCCTTGAATCCGGTCTTCAAGCAATACCAAGACTGCGTACTTCAGACCGATTCTGGAATGGAGGTCTTAAGGTGAGAAAACAAGCCGAGGATCATTGGGCTATCGGAGCCGGGACGAGACCGCGAGATAGCAGCTCCCGGAAAAAATCACGGATGATTAAAATACCTTCCGTTTATGATGAAAAACCTTCACAGATCTTATTTAAAAATGGAGTGCCTGTCTTTATTCATGTAGACGCAGATATTGCTAAAAACCTGCCTGAGATCCGCATTTTTCCAAAACTTGTGATTTTTGAAACGCTAACCAAAGAAGTTCTCTGGGACTCTTATTTATCAGACGTGCCTCTCGGGCTGCATATCAGCGCCGCGAAAGGTCAAAAAGCCCGGTCGATAAGAATCACCCGGTTGCCTCTCATGAAAGAGAGTGTTCGGCAGAACTGGGAAGTTTCAGTCGGGAGAGGCCGTCGCATCGTGATCCCGCGGGAGGCCGCCCCTCTGATCCGGGATTATCCAAGAGAGCGACTCTTTGCCGAGACGACCTTTAACGTCAAAAAGAAGACGAGCCCGTTTCCCGATACGATTTCCGTTGGAGTCTACGATTCGGACAATCCCCATGATCCCAAGAGTCTTGTTTTTAGACCGATCTACCGGATGCAGATCTCTCCGCTGAGAGCTTCGGCCGCGAAGTCTCGTATTCAATTATCCAAAGAGGAGATCCAGGATGTGTGGACGCCTGCCAACAGAAGAGTCGACGAAAATTTAAGGCGTCATCAGGAGTTTGTCCAGAGCGCGGAAAACTTGCCTGTCAGCCCGTCTGTCCGGGCGGGTCGTTTGAGGGAGGCCGCGGGTGCGCGGTTGGCTGCAACTGAAGAATCGGTGAGAGATGCTAAAACGATCATCGTCAGGATCTTGGATACGATGGTTCCCGAGGCGTTTTGGTCAAGCTTGGGCCTATCGTCGTCGGATTTTCATTTTTTTGACGATGAGTATGTTCGCAGTTTTAATCGGCGATTAAGAGATTTGTTGAAAACCAGAAAAGAAACACTGCTTTCTAGAACCATTCTTTTATTGAGCGGATTTTTGGAAAATCTTGAGCAAATACCCTCTTTGATAAAGGTAGGTGTTATCCCTGGGGTAGGACTTTCCGTTTCCAAAAGCACTGAGGGGACAAGGCGTGCGATTGAGTCCGTCATCCGTCAATTGTTGAGGGTGGAGGCTGTGGATGAGATAGAGTCCATGGGGGAAATGATTCTGAGCGCCGTGGATCATCTGAACAACGCGCTTGTGAGCGTAGGAGGGAAACCTTTACCTACACATCCCGCTAAAACGAAACCTATTTATGAAGCAGCCGCTAATGAATCCAAAACACTAGAATCCGCGTGGAAAGAGTTTGGAGCCACAGGAAAGTTTGGCCCTCAGACGATAAAAAAACTTAAAACGTTAGGCTACCTCATTTCAGTTGGTGATGTTGCCAAGATCAACAATTTTGTAAATCGTATGTTTGGCGAAGGCGGAGAGCTCGAAAGATTCAACGATGAGGATGGGTTTGCTGGATCTCATGTTGTCCATATGATTGACAATGCTTATTACTTCGGCGGAAAACTTAAAGAAAAGAATCCAGCGGCGCTTCTTCTCCGGGGTGTCCCGAGCTCCGGAGACAGCAGGGCTCCCATTTTTGAATTTATCATCATGGATCAGGGGCCTGGATTCGTGCAAAAGGACGGCCAGCCGATTGACATTGCGAATGCCATGCAGGGCTATGTAGCGAGAATGCCCTTCAGAGGCAGAAGTGGAGATGAGGTTCATTTTGGACACCGGCTCAGCGAGGTGCATCACATGACTCATTGGTACGAAGTTCGGGAGATCCACGCGTCTGAAGCTGGTCTGATCGAAACACATCACATCAACGATAAAAATGGAAACCCGTTCGAAACCTCGAACATCCTCCACAACACCGACCGGGGTACAGGCACATTCATCCGCGCTCAAATGATTGCTTACGGAGCTTACGGGGTGTACGCGGCACGCCTGGCGAGTGCTTCCGAAGATTGGAAGGAGGGCCACGATGACGCGTTAGAAGAGGGTAGAGACCTCAATCTTTCGGATTTGGAGGAAGCGCGCATTGAGGCTCACCATCAAGTGGAAATAGCCACTCTGGGAGACCCCGATGGAGTTCGCCATTATTGGATGGGAAAGACAGAAGGTTTTGACGACTTAATCCGTCGGGCGAGGGAGAGACTCTCTACCGGCTCGGTGAAGCCGAATGCTGCCTCGGACTCCAGAGTCGATGGAGCGCGGTTGGCAAAAAGAGGCGAGAAAATTACTCAATCCGAGTTGGTGGAGACTTACCGATTTCTGATTGAAAATTTTAAAGCACCCTTTTTGAAATCCGAATTCATGCAGAAGAAAGGTATTTCTAACTGGACGACTACGACGGCTCAGTTTGATCTATTGGAGCAGTTGGGGCTGCTTGCGATCAATGACAAGAAAAAAGCTCGCGATGGCCAGCCAGTTTCATTGGTGGAAATTTCAGGCCGGCAACTTCCTCAGATCTTGTTTGCGCTGAATCAGCACCGAGCGAAAGCGGATAGTCCGGTGGTAAAAGATCAGATTGCAAAAATATTGAATGATGAGAAAATTTTCTCACTTCCTGAAAGACCTTTCACGTCTGAACAGTTTGATGCGCTGAGGAACGGTTTGCGTGTCCAAATACCCGGGATTGGTGATCCTGAGCTGGTTCTGGCTTTTCGGCTTTTGCGTCAATTTTTTAGCCAGGAGCATGTCAAGGCCTCTGTTTTTTTGTCTTGGATCGGGACCCCCGGATCTGAAGCGATGACAAAAAAAATCCGATTTCTAAGAGAATTGGGAATTTTAGAGATAGATTCAAATGCGGGCGTGAGACAATCTCCTTGGATAAGACTTCTTGTATCGGATCCTGACAAGCTTGATGCAATCGACTCGGCATTGATCCGGTATGCCGGTTGGCGTGATGAGCCCCAGCTTCGAGAGGCCGTAAAACTTCTTTTGATAAACAAAAATCTGCGCGGTAATCCTCAGAAAGAGAAGGTTGATGTGTCCAGCCCCATAAAAACTCTTTCGCTAAGCCCTTCAGGCCTTCTTTCGCTTGAGTCTGAGACCGGAATGACGGCTCGCTACGAGGCGGCCTCCGCTTTATCCGTATGGGGACTTGATTATACGGATGTTGAGGTGGAGATCTATGAGGACGCCCAAAGGGCACGTACGCTTGTGGTCCGAAGCAAAGAGGATTCCCGGATCGGATCGCGGGAGTTAATGCGTATCCCTGTCGATGGTACGGGCCGACCAAGCTATCGAAAAGGATATCCGACCGCTCTAAAAAAAGTAAAAAAGAGTCAAAAGAGTTATAACTTTTTAAGCCTCACCCGAACACTAGAGATTTATCCGGCGAGTCTCTACTCCTTTGCCAGAAGGCAGTTGAGGAGAGGGAAGCGTGAGGGACTTTATGAGTTACTGGAGGCTTTCAGAACTTTTCCTAGGATGAGCCGATACATCGGCGCCGGACAATTTTCCGCCTATGATCTTTTTGGAAAAAAAATGACTGGATGGGAGAGTGTGCGTCGGGCCATTGATCAAGGGCTCGCACCAGGGGAGGAGATTTTAGCAATAGGCGTTCTTCGGCACGGCAGTCAAGCGCATGTCTATGCATTTACCGGATCAGCTCAAGCCATCCAAATGCGTGGGATCGAGACGATGAGTATAGCGTTGGATTCTGGCGGTCAGCAGGAAATGGCGGTTCACACAGCGATCAAGCGTGGCGTCTTGGATTCTGAGGAAGGATTCATTGTTTATGTACATGGAACCGCCTATTTCCTACAAGGTTTTTTACGCAAACAAGGGCTTGATGGAGGGGATGTAAAGGTCACGCTTTTTACTACCGATAATCCTCGTATTGAGATCACTGGACCCGGGATCCGAGAGTTGATCCCGCTGACGCGTGTAGCCGACGATCTGGTTCCGACGGTGATTGTCGCGTCCGGACGGAAGCGCCACTCACGTTATTCGGTCGAATATCTTTTGAGATATCAAACTCAAGAAATCATAAAAGCTAATCGTAAAAGGGTGGCTGCCAAGAGAGCAGAAAAGAAGAAAGCGGAGACGAAGCCTTTGGAGCCGATCAACATTTACACCAGAGACACGGCGCCTCTGGTGGGTGATTATGAGAATTTTAACGATTCCAACAGAATGGAGCTGTGGTATCGCTGGAAATCAGGAGACGCGGATTTTCGTGAGTCTTTGATCCTATCTTTTGTCGCGCTCGTCAATAGGTTGGCAGAAAACCGGTCGGGGAATCTTCAGTCGTTTGCATCGTGGAAAGCGGAGCTTGTCTCCGCAGGGCTTTTAATTGTCACCGAAAGGGTGGATGAGTGGGTGCCGGAGACCGGCCGAACTTTGACGGAATATGTCGAGAACGATCTATTTTCTGAAATGAAACGCATGGTCGAGCTGGAGGCAAATGTGATTCCGCACGATTCACAAGAAAGCGCCCCCGCAAGATCAGGAGGGTCTGGCGAGTTCGAGGATTATTCGCGTTTTTCAGATATCAGCCTAGAGGACGGTAGAGATGCGGTAGAGCCGGACTCTTTGGATATTGAAGAGGGCGAAAAAAGGGAGATCGCGGAGGGGTTGGGCCAGTGGCTCCAGCGGCGAGAATTTGCGCAATCCATTAAAGAAGCCGGGTTGGATCTACCTCATTTAGCAGTTTATCTTGTATCCAGTCTGGGAGTTTATGGATCCGCGGTGAGAGGATTTAGCGATATTAATATCATGATGGTTACGGACGCAGATGAAGAGGAATCACAAAAATTGGCTGAAATCGTCAGAAGGCTTGTGGATGGTCATACTGAACAAAGAAGTGATGGCGAGTGGGTGGTAACTGTTGGCAAACAAGGAGCTCAGGATTACCATTTCACAGTCCAGTATGGGGACGGCCTGGTGGCGCTTGCCACGAAGCACGGCCTAGGAAATCCTGAAAAAGGTATTGCCACGATCGAGCTTATCCGGATGATTCCTTTTAACTTTCGATTCGAAGGTGGTGATTTAAGACTGAATAAAACCCGATTTAGAGCGGGGATTCATATGTTGTCTCCCGATCCGTCCGTCGCGCATCGCTCTCCCAATGGAATATTGGTTTGGGAAAATAGAGAAGGATCGGCGATGCATCTTGAAGACAATGCCCGCGAAATGTTTCAGGCCTCACCGGGAGAATATTTGGATGGAATTGGTATTCACCAGGAAAGATTTGCCGTTCGTCAGGACAGCAATAAAAAGAGAGTCTTGGAGGATTCTTCCGCCGCTCGCTTGGCAAAAAAATCAACAGTCCATCCCAAAGCCCGTGCATTTTTAGCGGAGTCTTTTCGCGGCCGGATTCCGGATTATGTGCCAAGCAGTAAGGATCCGTTGAGAGAGGTTCAAGTGCCTTACGGAAAATCGATGGTGGAAAGCCGCTCTCGATTGAAACATGGTCTTCCCAGGCCGGATAACCCGGAGGAGCTTATAAGAAATTTTCCGCGCTCCGGTTTGCCGATCACGATAGACCGCTCGTCCGTCAAAGTTTATGTTCGCCCCCTAACAGAGAATGAGCGGCGGTCATTCATGACACAAAAAGATGATCCTATCGCAGACGATACCAAAGCTCTGATGATCCATTTTACATATCAGTATCCGGGGAAAACGGATATCCGTGATCATTATGTCTACACTCGTTCCGACAGAAGGGATTATTTCCCTATAGGCTCGAAGACAGACCTATTTTTGACCCAAAGTTTCAGAAGCCAGATCCCGGGTTATGATGCCGGCCGGCCGAACGTGGATATTCCGATCAATGCGGCTGAATTAATGTTTGCTAAGCAAAACCGTCTTAGGCAATCAACCCCATCTCCGGTGGCTAACGTCAAGATCACCCGATGGATGCCTGTCGGCCTGCCTCCCGGCAAAATATCCAATCTTGCGGTTTCCATCCGGCCTTTTTCTCTGGAAGATGAAAAAAATTATCCCTTGGCCCAGCCATCCGAAAATGGAAAAAAACATCTGCTTACGGTCTCTTTCACGTATGATTTTCATGGAAAGCCAAAAAGAAAGAGAGTCTATGTTTATTGGAACGGTAGTAAGTTTATCAATCACCGGGACAGTCCAAAGAAACGCTTAACCGCTACCGCTGATGAGCTCGCTGAAGAGGTTGGCAAAGATCTCCAGACTGACAGCCCTTCAGTGCTGGACGTTTCTGCCGCGCGGTTGGCGGCTAGGTCTAACCCGTCCCCAGAGGCCCAGCTGGGACCTGGTCCGGTTACGGTTAGATCGCGTGCAGAGACTAATCTGGACAGGAGACAACAAGATAGGTTCACCCAGCGATTGGCATTGGCCCTGGGTACCCGCCAGATCAATACAGCGATCACAATAACCAATCAAGCTTTTCTTGCTGCGCAAATTTCGGTGAGCCAAAGCTTAAAACATCTTTATGACGCTCTTGTGGATGGCGGCAGCCTTCGGGAATTTGCTTCGGCCACCGATGAAAAAGCTCTAGCCGCTGATTTTATCGATTTCCATGCTTCTCTTTCGTCGCAAATTCAGAACCCCGCCGGGCTTGATATCGCAAAACTCGCCCAAAAGCACGGGTTGCAGCTTGATGATCATGGGTCTGTGGTGCGAGGGGCGCGGTCCGCCAGAGGCGAGACCGCCTCGCCTGTAGGCGGGCGGCTTGCCAAGCCTGACTTGTATCTGGATGTTTCCAAAATTCATACGAATGAGACGAAGAATGGGTCTCATTTTTTGAAGGCGGTGGAATATTTTAATTCAGATATTTTGGGAGTGAAAAAGCCCGGTGAAAATAGCGAAAAAATCCCTCCCCTCGGCTGGAACAAATTGATTCACTTGATTGAGCTCTACCGAGGGGATCTCGAGCATCCTTTGTATGATGAAACACAGAAGGCGGCTCGACGGGATGCTATTCTAAACAAAAAGTCTTACGCTCGCAAACTGATCACCAAAATCAATTTTGTCAGTCCGGACCGTAAGGCTGTGTTTCAAGCAGCCTCCGATTTATATCTCTACATTGTAGCCAAACAAATTTTAACAAGGCTGCCTGGATTTGAGAAAGTTCCAAGCCACGATCCGTATACCACCGAGCTGACATACATGGCGGTTGGCAACGGAAACTACAGGCTTGCCTGGTTTGCCGCCAATTATCTTTTGATCCACAACGGTTATCCACCGGTTTATTTCAGTCGGGACGATTTGGCTTCTATGGGAAAAAGAGAGCCCACCTCATTTGACCAACTACTAAACGATGGTAGCGGCGCGCGGTCCGACAGAGGCGAGACCGCCTCGCCTGTAGGCGGGCGGTTGGCGGCTGGATCTAACCTGTCCCCAGAGGCCCATTTGGGACCTGGTCCGGTTATTTTAAATTTAACATCTGATTTTGAAACAGCTATACAGGCATCAACCATCCAGCCTGATGTTTCGAATTTTTCGCCAACACCTAAGATGCCTATCTTCCTTGATCGTTCAATTCTCTCAGAAGATGAGAAGGCTCTGGTTTCGCTTGCGGAAAAAGTGCTGGATTATATGGATGTGCTACTCAAAGGAAACAAAGCTCTTCTCCATCAGACTCTCCAAGAGGCAGATTTGATTGTTGCGCGAATGAAAGAGGAGGGCTCCAGTTTAGCAGCTACGCTTCCTCGGTTTGGGCAGTGGTTGGCTTTACCGACCATGCACTTTCAGGAAGACACTCTTTATGAAGAGCGCTACCGGAAATTTATAAACTATGTCGAGGCTTATGAGGACATTGCCGCTGCCGCTTTACGTGCCGGATTGAATGGCTCCCATTTGAGATATTCCAATCTAGGTCCTGACCGAGTTGATTTGGAACAGTTAAAGCCCCTACTGGGATACATTCTGGGTTATTTAAAAAGAAATCCTAATTTAGAAGTTGGCCTACGAGAGCTAATACACAGGGCCGTCGTCAACTCTTTGGTATTTCAAACCGCTGAGGAATATTCTAGAGAAGTAATGTCGACTAAAATTCAGAGTGATGCCCAAATCAAGCCCGAGTATCTTGACTATATGTCTAAATCGTATAGACAGCTTGTGGATCTGGTGGTTGATGAGAAGGATAGGCCTTTGGTGGCTGCCATCGCCAAAGCGGTTGCCAAAGATAAAACACTGATCTCATCACCCAATGGTTTGCCCGATTATCTGAAAGAATATATAACCGGCGTAAATGTCTCAGGTTTCAGTGTAGAAAATATAACCGAGATTCTTAAGTACAACCAACGTGTCCAGGGCTACCAGCCAGCAAGGGCTACCCTCTCAGCTTTTGAGTGGGTGACAGGCCAAAAAAGTTTTGGGAGACCCGTCGATGATCACGTTGCTTCTTATTTGGAGACGCATTTTAAAGAACTTCAGGGCCTGGATTTGGTGGTTGCGGCGCGGTTGGCGAGTGCAAGTCCCCAAGATTGGGAAGGTTATTTACGGGAAATGTTTTCTTCTGATTCTAAATTAAATGAGGTCGCCAAATTTTTATCCGAGTCAGTCTTCATTAGCTCCTACAATTCCTTGAATGAAGAATTTGCGCAAATGTCTGACTATCCGTCAAATTACAATGAATGGATTTTGTATCTTGTAAGAAGAGGACATACATCTATATTAGAAGAACTTATAGCGCTTAGAAATCGAATCGGACCAGAGGTTTATAAAAAAGATTTCATCCCTCGCCAGACACGATTCATACAGAGAGTCATAGTTTTTTATTGGGTACACGATTTGCTTGAAAGACGAATACAGGAGTTTCGAAGAAAAGAAAATTTACAAGCATCTGTCGGGTTGAATTTTAGCTTCGCTGAATTATCCCTTGGGTATTTACAGCTTATGGATAGCCCTGAAAAGGACAATGTTTTTTCAAAAAAGTTCGAGCAAATTTCAAATTTTTTGGCAGGAGACGCTCAGGAACAGGGTGTTATTGCACTAAGGAGTATTGGAGCTCACGCTTTTTTAGATTCTTTGGAATTGAGGCAAACTGATATATCGGGCAATTTGGATTTCATTTTTAAGTTAATGAAAATTAATCATTTTGATTCAGATAAAATCAATCGCTTTAAAAAAGCAGAGAGGGAAATGTTTAATGCTAATCGTATTTTTTTGATCGCCTTTGAGGCTGTGGGCAGATCCTCAGATGAATCGGATCGACGATTGGCTTCCATTGCCGCTGAAAATATTTTCAAACACTACCTTGCTACGGCCAATGAGATGTTGGTTGAATTACAACCTTTAGTTGGCGATATTGACCAATTCCAGAAAGGCGGAAACCTGGAATATTCCTTGAAAGCGATTGAGAGGATTCAGAATCTGACTGTAGATCTGATAGAGATTTTGAAATCTCAGATTCAGTTTGTCGAGGGTCAGCCGTTACAAGTCGAAACCAATCTTTCTGATTATCTTAAAAGCCTGCCGAAGGATTTTATAGGAAAAATTCTTATCCCGGTTGAGATAGCCGAAGTTTCCGAAGGTCTTGAGACGGTGCCTTTGCAACCCCGATTGTTCCGGCGATTGATCAGTGAATTTTTGAAAAATACTAACAGGGCGGCGCACGAAAGAAATATCTCCAACCGTTATTTCAGAATATCCGCCCAGAAAGAAGGTGATTTCGCAGTCATCCGTCTAGAGGATAATGCCGGAGGCATTCCCGAAGATTTGCTCAAAGATGGAAAGATTCCCGGTAAACCCGCGCTTTTTGATCTTGGCGTTTCTACTACCGGCGGCGGACTTGGCATGGCCGAAGCATGGTATATCATCCAGGATCACGGCGGATCGATTGAAGTGAACTCTACTCTTGGTCAAGGCACTGTCTTTATGATCCGATTGCCACTGACTACCTCATCCGATGGAGCGCGGCTGGCAAGCGGGAAGATGCGATCTTTGGGGAAGGAAACATCTGAAGAGAAAAGTACGACGAAAGCAAATCTTAGCGCCCCTTCAGTACACCTGCAGGCCGCCGAGGCCATTCTCTGGAAAATTGAGAACGAATTAAAACCAATTCTCCCCAAGATCAACAACTCGAAGCCAGTCATTGCCGCTTTAAGGTCATCGATTCGATCAGTCAGCAAAATTCATGAGTTATTCGTGCCGGCGAGTTCACTGAATAAGTTTGATATAGCATTTGAGGATGTCAGTTTGGCCGTGGAGGAGCTTGAAGCAGGTCTCGATAAAACTTTTAAAGAGCTGTCTCTTATGTCGAAATCGTTGCCCAATAACAATGAACAAGATATTTTGCAATTCCGCAGCCAGGTTTTCACTGACAGGGGGTATTGGAGCGGGGTTCGTGAACAGATCCGTTTTTTTAAGCGGGCTTATCCGCTCAAGGAACTGTACGTGGTAGCTTCCGAAGCACGCGATGATCTTCATCTGCTAAGACCGGGGATGGTGAACCCGAGGGTTGTAAATGAAGTTAACCGATGGGCTACCCGTATCCTTGATGTTTATGTCGACAGATCTGTTCGTGGTTTCGGGAGAGATTCAGACGAGGCCAGACAGCTGGATCGTCGGGCGCGTCAGCTAGCCACATTTCTTTCAAAGTCGACCGAGTTTAGCGACGATCGTTATTTGGAACCACAAGAAGCTC
>CAZCDB010000035.1:0-16867 GCA_964497635.1 uncultured Planctomycetia bacterium
GGCTCATCCTGATGATAAAGATTGGGAAGACCAAAGGAAAGTCCGACAAGCCGTAGCGCAAGCGCCAACAAAACAATCGCCGCAAGGACGATATTTTTATTCATTTTTTAAGATATAGAGAGGTCTGCCGCGAACCTGATCGTAGGTGCGGCCCAAATAAAGCCCGATGAGACTCAAACCTAAAAGCTGAAGCCCTCCCACAAAACAAATCGCCAAAAGAATCACAGCGGATATTTGGGGACCCTGCCCCATCGCCACCCACTGCCACAGCGTCCCGCCCAAGAGACAGGCAAAAATAGCCAAAAGCAATCCCCCAAAATAGCCTGAGAGCTGAAGTGGCAAAATTGAAAAATGCAGGATGCCTCCCCATGCCAGCTGAAGCATTTTCTTTAAAGAGTACTTAGTGGTTCCTGCAAAGCGTGGGTGGCGATGCATAGGAATCCCTGTCTGACGAAATCCAGCCCAAGAAATCAAACCGCGCAAATAAGGTCCTTGCTCATGAATAGACTTGATCACATCGGCCATCCGACGAGAAATGATACGAAAATCGCCCGTATTCACCGGAATATCTACGGAGGAGATGCTGCGAAGAAGCTTGTAGTACAAGGCCGCTGTCCATTTTTTAAAAAGAGTTTCGCCATCTCGCTTAACCCTGACAGCATAAACCACATCGTACCCTTCCGCCATTTTGGATAAAAGATCCGAAATCATCTCCGGGGGATCCTGAAGATCCGCATCCAAGATCACGACAGCATCTCCTTGGGCATGATCAATCCCAGCCTTGACCGCCAGTTGATGGCCAAAATTTCTCGAAAAGGTAAGCACTCGCACCTGGGGGTCGGTTTGGGCGAGCGCTCTCAAAAGATCGGGCGAGCGGTCCGAAGATCCATCATCCACAAAAAGAAACTCAAGCGCGCAGCCAGCATCCAAAACTGTTTTCTTGACGCGTCCATAAAATTCAGCGATATTGCTTTCCTCGTTGAAAATAGGGGCTACAACTGTCAAAAGTTTTACCGGCTGAGTCATGAGCTCTTTGTATCCTTTTTTTCCCT
Source organism: uncultured Planctomycetia bacterium (assembly GCA_964497635.1). Lineage (GTDB taxonomy): Bacteria > Omnitrophota > Gorgyraeia > 2-02-FULL-51-18 > 2-02-FULL-51-18 > CAMDWQ01. The sequence goes on from CAZCDB010000035.1 coordinate 1,053, forward strand.
TAAATCATAAATATAAAATGAATGTCCAATCACTGTTGTGGGCTTCAGATTCTTAGCCCAAAGAAACGAATCCATCGCATGCGCGCCAAAAGCATACACCGTCTTTTTAGGAGTCACATACTCTTCTAGCGTAAAATCTCTCGAAGGAATCCCATAAGCGTGCGGATCCTCAATCCCGTGGCAGTACAAAACTACTTCTGGATAGCGGTGCTCTCGCACCCACTCCCCGACCCCCTTTAAATCCTGGGCCCAGTCAATATTGGAGTCCCGAAGATAGCGTGCGCCCTGGGTCGGACCGCCGATCAACTCATTAAAGTATGCCAGATAATGAGGATAAATCATAGCCGCTTCTGCCAAATGCCACCCCAGAAGCCCTACGATCATCATTTTTAAAACTTTACCCTTCCTCCAAAGATAAGCGGCAATGCCACCCGCTAAAATAAAAAGCAAAGGAAAGATCGGCAAAAAATAACGTATCCCCGCCTGCGCTTTATCTTTTAGAGTTAAAATAAAAATAACCCCAATGGGAATCAGAAGCACCGCCGCAGTGACTCGATCCAATTTGAGCGAACGAAATAATAAGATCCCCAGGATTGCCAGCAAAAGAAAAGGAATCGTTTCTTTAATAGCCAAAGCCACAAAATAGTAATACCACCATCCCGTTCGAGACCACTCTCCCATAAGAAAAGCATCGCAGCCTTTATCCCGGGTAAAGAGCATGGAAACAATCGCCGACGAGAATGTCGAAAGCGGAATCGGAACCTCCTGAGCAAAACGCACCAAGGGGTCTCCGCCTATCTTTTGAAGCATCGCAATTTTTTTAGGAGGATCGGGTGTATTTTTAAGCAAAGGTTTTATTTCAAAAAAATAGCCCGCCCAAATCGTGAGCGCCGCCACCAATCCAAAAGCTAGAATCCTTTGCGGAGAAATCCATCGGGCTTTCCCCGAAAGTGTCCCGATGAGCAAAAGACAAGGCAAGAGCAAAAGCGCGCTGAACTTTGAAAGAAAAGTCAGCCCGGCCGCCACCCCCGTCAAAATCAGCCACCGCGGAACGGGATTTAGTAAATAAGTGCGATAACTTAGCAAGGTTAGAAAAAAGAAAAAAGCCACCATGAGGTCCGCCGTCGCCAGCCCCGAGTGCGCAATGATATTGGGCGAGAACGCATACAAGCAAAGACTGATCAGTCCTGCGATATCCCCAAAAAGTTTTCTCGAAAATAAGAAAACCGCCAACCCAAAAAAAATTGACACAATCGCCACCGGAACACGGGACCAAAAAACAAAGCGCTCCGTCGACCCCGGATTGGCCTGATAAAAAAACTGTCTGGCAAAATGAGGGCTATCCCCTTTTTCCCAGGACCAGTGATCTGTTGGGACTTTAGCGCCCATAAAAAGTAGTGGTAGCGCAGGAAGCATCCGAGATAACGGTGGCGAGGCAGGATTCATGCGAAAATCCCCTGTCACCAGATACGAATAACCGTTGGCCAAATGATGTGCAAACTCATCACAGGTGGGCGACTTGGTCTTCATGGAAAACACAACTTGAAAAAAGAGGCAGGCCAGCAGAAGCGCTGCAGCCAAAAAAACTTTCATTTTAGAAAAGGGTGTAAATAAAAGGGGCCAAAGCCGAACCCTGGCTGACAAACACCAAGAAGCCTAGCGCCACCAAAACCACAACAATCGGCGTCAACCACCACTTCTTCCTCGCCTTTAAAAAATCCCAGAACTCTCCCAAAACGCTTAGCTTCCCCATCAACATGCCTCCGGTTAAAATTGTTTCTCGTAAGACTCTTTTGATTTTAAGCTTTTCTCCACCCAATAAGAATTTTTATTCTTAACATCTCGAAGCCCCAGAAGATCGACACCTTTCAACCTCATGACCAGCGCCACCGGCGTTACCGCGCCATAAAAAACGATGGATAAAATGACGCGCGTCATCATCCAACCCAAAACCAGAGCCAAAAGCATCCAGCCCCGGTAAAGAAGTCTCAGAGTCTGGGGCCACAAAATACCCACACTGATCAACACCCCCGCTCCCGTGGATAGCCGCAGCCCAAAGCTTTTCCCGCGCCAAAATAAAACCGCACCAATCAAACACAAAACCAAACCCACCGTAAAAGCAAATTTTCTTAGATCTTTATCTTGGGTTGGCAGTGCTTTGACTTCTTCAAGAAGGCTCATCGTCTAATCCAGTTCAAATTTTTTCATCCAAGCTTCATCGCCTTTGAGGGCAGGCTGCAGCGTCTTATCCAAAAGAAAAGGGCCCAGCACCAAATAATCCATCTGAGTTCTCATAAAACAAGTATAAGCTTCCTCAGGCGTACACACCAAAGGCTCTCCACGCACATTAAATGAAGTGTTGATGATCACGCCACAGCCGTATTTTTTCTCAAAAGTCTTTAGAAGCTCATGATAAAGAGGATTGGTTTCGCGGCTCACCGTCTGCACTCGGGCCGAATAGTCCACATGCGTCACCGCCGGGATGGAGGAGCGAACCGCATTCAGCTTCTCAATTCCAAACAAAGACTCTTCCTCCTCCGTCATTTGGCGTCGGATCTGATTTTTAACCGGCGCCACCAAAAGCATGTAGGGGCTCTTCTCTTCCATTTCAAAATAGTCCGAAACTCTCTCCTCAAGCACCGAGGGTGCAAAAGGCCGGAAGCTTTCACGAAACTTAATCTTTACGTTCATGATTTCTTGCATTTTAGGAGATCGCGCATCCCCGATGATGGAGCGTGCCCCAAGCGCTCGGGGACCAAACTCCATGCGCCCCTGAAACCAGCCGATCACCTTTCCTTGGCCGATTAAATCCGCGACTTTTTCAGTCAGCTGGGACCCTACAAGCTTCTGGCAAGGAGCCTTTCTTTTTTCAAGAAAAGAAAGAATATCAGACTCGCCATATTCCGGCCCCAGATAAGAGCCACGAATCGAGTCAGAGCCTGTCGACACCAAGCGCTTGTTTCCAAGGTATTGATGCCAAGCAAACAGCGCCGCCCCCAGCGCCCCACCCGCATCTCCGGCCGCCGGCTGTATCCAGATCTGATCAAATATTTTTTCTTTCAAAATCTTTCCGTTACCCACGCAGTTGAGAGCCACGCCCCCCGCCAGACACAGCGCCCGTTGGCCCGTCGTTTTTCGAATATACCGCGCCATACGAAGCATGACTTCCTCGGTGGCGTCTTGTACCGAGCGCGCCAAATCCATCTCCCTTTGAGTCAGCCGCGACTCCGGTTTTCGGGGCGCTCCGCCAAAAAGCTCGTGAAATTTTTCACTAGTCATGGTGAGCCCTGCGCAGTAATTAAAATATTCCATGTTCAACCGAAAAGATCCGTCTTCTTTTAAGTCCATGAGTTTTGACAAAATAAGATGCGCGTATTTTGGCTCACCATAAGGCGCAAGCCCCATGACTTTATACTCTCCGGAATTCACCTTAAATCCCGTGTAATATGTAAACGCCGAATAAAGCAGTCCCAAAGAATGCGGAAAGCGGATTTCCTTTAAGAGATCCACACGCGAACCCTTTCCCACTCCAAAACTTGACGTCGCCCATTCCCCTACCCCGTCCATTGTCAGCACCGCCGCCTCTTCAAAAGGAGACGGGAAAAAAGCCGAAGCCGCGTGCGACTCGTGATGCTCGGGGAAGATGATTTTGACTTCACGTCCAAGCTCCTTAAGAATAATGTCTTTCATCCAAAGCTTTTCCTTCAGCCACACAGGAAGCGCTTTGATGAAGGAGGGGTATCCAGAAGGAGCAAAACTCAAATAGGTCTCAAGCAGTCTTTCAAATTTGAGAAAAGGTTTCTCGTAAAAAGAAACTAGGTCGAGTTGATCAACAGTAATCCCACCGGCCTTCAGACAATACTCCATCGCGTGACGCGGAAAAGAAGCATCGTGCTTTTTACGGGTAAAACGCTCCTCTTGCGCCGCCGCGACAATCCGCCCATCCTGCACCAGGCAGGCGGCTGAGTCATGATAAAAAGCGGAAATCCCAAGAATATTCATAGGTTTTAAGTCTTTAGGATACCACCGGACGGCTCTTATTTAGAATGATTTTCGCAAAAACAGGGAGATGGTCTGAGCCTAAATAATGTGTGTCCATACGGCTTTCCACCACAGTGAAGTCTTGGCTGACAAACAGATGATCCAAACCCACCCTCAAAAACCAGGGGCAAATCGCTGGCCAACTGCTCTGAATCCCAAAACCCCGACCCACATCCATCAAGCCGGCTTTCTGAGCCTCCTCAAACCACGGACTCCACATCGAAAGATTGAGATCGCCCGCCAAAATAACCGGCAGTTTCTCTTGGGAGATTTCCTGGCATATTTTGACCCACTGCCGATTACGAAGCTTCCAGCCTGCCTCATGAATCGGTGGCACAAGATGGGTTGCCCACAATACGACGCGACGCCCCTCATACAAGAGTTCACAGCGAAAAGTCGGGATCTCCGGCAGGTCATAATATTTTATTTGAGTGTTTTCAATTGGAAATTTTGAAAACACCGCCAATCCAAAAGGACTGTCCTTGGCCAAAATCAGCTGATAAGGATAAGCTTGGTCCGTAAGCCTTGAGATCTTACTTTTTATCTCTTGGTTGATTTCTGCCAAAACAACAATGTCCGGCGAAGCCTCATGAATAGTCATCATCAGGCGATCTGGCGTGCGATTGCCCACATAAGCATTGGCAAAAAAAACTTTTAAGGGGGATGGGCCGGCCACAAGCGCTTTGGGTGTCGGCGACATCCAAGAAAGGAGCGGACCTAGACACAGGACCATCAGCACCCCAAAAACAACAACCTGTCGGACGCGGAGTCTGGCCGCCGAATAAAGAAACATGCCTAGAAAAAAAATCCAAGAGGCCACTAAAAAATGTCGAAAGTTATCAATCCACCAAACATACCAGCCCAAAAAACCGCCCAAGAGAGGAAGCGTTGCTAAAACCGAAAACAATCCACACAAAAATCTCGCTGTTTTTTTTGCCTCTTCATAAAAACAAATTCCCGCCGCCCCCAAAAGCAGTAACCACGGATAAGATCCCCACAAGTAATACATCCACCCGGGGTGAGACGTTTTAGGAAGTAAAACACGGTCCCCGATGGGAGGCGCTTTAGAAAACCATACATCCACCCCGCTTTCAAAAGAGAGCTTTCGAGTCCACCCATGCTCGATCAATTTTTGATTGTAAAAATGATCATTGGAGAAAATATAGCGGAGTGCATATTTTTCAGGATTTTTTAGAAAAATTTCAAGCGCCCTCATCCCGCGCTCTCCGTGATACTTGGCACCGTCCAGAAGCTCAATCCCGGACTGCGTCAGCTCAGGAATCCGGCGACCAAAGTGATAGGCCCCGTCAATGGTCGGGATATCCAAAAGAATATTTAGATAGACACACTGTGTCCCAAATCCAAGTGTTAGATAACGAAAATCTCGGCCCTCTTGGTTCTGCAAAAAACGAGTGATGGGCTTAAGGTCGATCGCGGCCGGCTGAAAATTGGTGGTGCTGATTGAAAACACCAGTCCCACCCAGCACAAAATCGCCGGAAGACCCACCAACACCCAGGCTTTTTTCCAAGCAGAAACAAAATGAAGGCGCAGACCCTCACAAAGCAATGGCAGGGCCAAAATTGTTGCCCAAATCGAAAACCTTTCAAAAGTAATGGTATTGGCAAGTCCTTTTGGCAAAAAATAAATCAAAGGGGTGGTCCCTCCCATGCCGAGCACAAAGCAAACCCCCCAGACCAAAAATAAAGGCAAGAGCATGCGCTTCCGGAAAACGGCTAAGAAAATCACTGGAATAAAAAATAAGAGATAAGAATGCGGAATTAAAAAAAAGGTGAGAAGCACTCCAAAGTTTTCCAAAAAATTACTACGACTGGCATGATAAATCACCTGCTGCGAAGGGCTTTGATAAAAAAGATAATAAATAAAAGGAGAAAGCAGTGCCGCTCCAAAAACGGCAGCCAATAAACCAAAGAGGCTGACTCGCCAAAACCTTTTGGCTTTCCACGCAACAGGTAGTAAAAAAATAAAAGACGCAATCAAGGAGGTCATGTGATGGCTGGTAGCCACTACCATCATAAATAATACGGTGAGCGCGAGGTCTTTGCCGCGACCTTTTTCCAGCCATTTTGAGAGAAAACAAGCCGTATGAAGTAAAAAGGAGGCTGAGAAAAGAGTCGGCAGCTGCCCATATTGATAGGCCGATTGAGTGATGGAGGTTAAAAAAATTCCCAGGACGGCTGCCAGTCTTGAAGCCTCTTCACTCACCCAAATCCGAGAAAATCGATAAATCCCCCAGACCAGAACAAAAAAAGCCAATAGCTGCACCAGCACATAAGCCCCCCACAATCCAAAAACTGAGGAGAAGATAGCAATCAGCTCATGCGTCAACGGTAAATAGGAAAATTGATCAAAGCCTCCATACCACTTCGTATTCCAAGAATCAAAAAGCCAGGCGCGATAATGCTGAGCCAAAAAAAGATGGGTGGAAGAATCATAACTTTTAAGAAACAAGCCCGAAAGGAGAAGCGGCAAATGGGCCGCGAGGGCTAAAAAAAAGAGTAGCTTTAAAAACCGACCCCGGGTCAAGATGCCACCTTCAATTCCCTTTTGATAAACTCCATATAAGAAGCAACGACCGCCTCCATGCTTTGATGCTTCATCGCATCAAAATTGTGCTGACCCATTGTTTGCTGAAGCTGTGGATCCATTAAGATTTTAGTCAAAACCTCACAAGCTTCCTTGTGATTGCCTGGCTCAAAAGTCTCCATTGCCATCCCCTCTTCTTTGGCCATAGACACAAGATCCGGCAAGCGACTGGCAACAATCGGCCTCCCAAACGCACAAGCTAAGTGAGCGGGCCCCGAAGATCCTGTCATGGAGTCATAAGGCAACACAACGACGGCGCTTCTTCCAAACAGCTCTTGCATTTTTTCTTCAACGACATAGCCTGTGAAAATAATACCGGGAATATTTTGATACTGCTCTTTGGCAGTTTCCATGTATCCGGGATACGTCGGATGACTACGTCCTGCCACGGTCAAAGTTGCCTCAGGAACATTTTTCTTAATTTCTTGAAATACATCCACGATAAAATCAACTTTCTTGTAAGACCCGCATCTCCCAAAAACAAGAATATTCTTCTGTTGGCTCAAAGGCTCTCGGCGATAATCTCCCATTAGACCCAGGGAACTGTAATAGACATTTTTAGCTGCGTATTTTTTTTTCAAAAATTGGACATACTTCCTCAGAGTCAAAAACAGAGCATCCGCTTGTAAAATAATTTTTGTCCCGATAAAAATAGCTAAATGATCAATCCAGGAAAATCGCTTGTATTTGGTATGACGAACTTCGACAAACTCCAGAAGATGATGCAAGGTGATGATAGTTTTATACCCGCTCACCTTTGACATCCACGGGCCCAAAAGGCTTAGAAAAGCAAGCACCTTCTTTGTCCCAAACGTGCTATAGAGCAGGTTGTACCAAACAACATCCGGCTGAATTTGACGCAGTTTTTTCTGAATCTTAAAAATAGTGGCAAAATCATCCAATCGCCAACAGCGGTGAAGAGTGAAGCCTTGGGCCACTTTTTCTTGAGGCTTAATCCGATCCGGGAGCTCATCCGCTAGCACGTGAAGCTCAACCCCGGGTATCTTTTTTATTTCTTCCGCGAGAGTCCCCGTGTATTCATTAAGCCCCAGTCGGCTCGGGGGGAAAGATCCAATTAACACGATTTTCATCAATAAAAAAGCCTCACACCCGTATCCACCGATTGAACTTTATTTTCTTTTGTTTCCGGGAGGCGGTTGTAAGAGCGCCAGTGATAACCCACAAAAAAATCAAGCACCTCTTCAGTCTCGAGCACATGCTTTCCCACCTTACGAGTCAGGGCCAGTGGCTGCTTAAAGGAAAGTTCCGCGCCCAAATCCCAGTGATCGTACAAATGAAGGCTCTCCGCAAGAAAATAGGCTCCGAAAGCTTTGATCTGACCCCGCGAAAGCAGCGGGACGGTCGCAGAAACACCCGGTCGATAAAACGTAGTCTCGATGTCCTCTGCCCCCTGCACGGCATCAATGTCATGAACTACTTCATTTTCAACGCTTATTTTAAGATTTTTAGCGACTTCTCTTTCATAAAAAGTAAACTGTCTGAATCTTGTGCTACTGCTATCCGTATTTTGCGGAGAATAATAAACTTCCGCCCGCGCCTCCAATCTGGAAACCTCATCCACCGCCCAGCCACCCGAAATAATTCCGCGATGCTCAGTAAAATTTCTTGAGGAACGTTTAAAATCACCAAAACCAAAAGCATATTCCCCTGTCAGATAAAATTTCCCGAGAGCAGGTTGCAATAAAACTCTCAAACCTAGCGTGTGCACATCAATTTCAAAGGACTGATCCGAAAGGATGTCTTGGGCGCTAATGTTGGCACCCTCCGTCCTTGCGTATTGAAAATAAGGGAAAAAAGTGACATCACCAAAAACCCGGTCATGCGCCGTCCACTCAGGCTCGATCCTAAGATCAAGAATTTGATGCTCAATCGATCGGTCCTTTTCCGAAGTCTTATCATCTAGTGCCGCGTAAAAGTGAGTCAGCGGCAAAGAGCCAAAGCGAGTGTTGGCGGACCATCGCAGTTGATGGCGCCGCGTCGCATGGACAGGAGGCAACAAACTTGGGTCCGCCTCGGTAAGATTGAGATTTTGAATCGCGCGCAGAATGTTCTCTGAGTTGCTAAATTCACTGTTATAGGTATAGCTTGCCGACCACTCCACCGGAAGTCCTTGAGCCTCCAGACTATACCCGCGAATCCCTGTCTCCCGAAAAAACTCCTTTCGGTAAATCGCTCCCGGGCCCTCTGTTGCCGTTTTTATGTCCGTCTGCGAAAAAGCAGTCTCCAGATATTCTAAGCACTGGGGGTAATACCTTCTGTCCTTGTAAAGTGCCGCCAAAGACAAGTGTAGGCGGGAGTTTTCTGGAAATTTTGCCAAGCCTTCCAGAAGCAGCTCTTCAGAGTCCTTGACACGATTAAGAAGCCTTAGATTCCATGAGCGCTGCTCATAAAAAGCAGCCTGAGGCTCCCCCAAAGTTTGGGACTTCTGATAAACTCTTTCGGCCCCCTCATAATCCTTCATTTGATGGAGAATGCTGGCTTCGACCAAATAGGCGTCTTGAAGCGCTGCGGGGTCTTTTTCGTAAGATAGAGCGGTCAGAATACGTTGAAGCGCCTCCTCCAATCGTCCACGAAGCAAGTATCCCTTTGCCAGGGTAATCATCGGCCAAGCATACTGGGGCGCTTTTTCTATGGCCCGAAGACAGGCAGCCTCCGAAGACTCTAGGTTGCCCGCAACTAAATCAGCATCCGCTTTCCTTGCCCATTCTTCAGCATTGTAGGCGGCTGCATCTGCTTCCTGGGCAACTCCCGCGGGCAAACCAAAAGGAGTGGCTGCGGTTAAAAACGCAAAGGCTAGGAGACTCCTGATAAAACTTTTATGGAATTTTTTTAAAAAGTTCATTGGCTTATTCAAACACTTCCGTAACCCAAAGTCAATCAAGCTCTTAAGGAAATCCTCTTGACAGCTTTGCCGATCAATCCAATAATACTTTGATGAAACTTCCTTCTCCCTTATTTTGGCTTTACTTATTATTTTTGCTTCTTTTGACCCTCTTTACTCTCGAAGTGGGCTCTCGAATCAAACATCAAGGAAACTATCTAGCCACCAATATTCAACTCGATCGCGTGTTTCATCACCTTTTACCGCCCTACACTGAGGGAAAAATGTCTAGCGAGGGCGACTTCAACGCCACCTTTACCACCAACAATCGAGGAATGCGTGGGCCCGGAGATTATTATTTTTTTAAAAAACCTGCTGTTTATCGAATCGCTATTATGGGGGACTCCTTTACTTTTGGTGTCGGGGTTAAAGCAAAAGAAACCTACTCTCACCTCTTAGAAAAAAAATTAAATCGTTCAGGCAAAAACGCCTACCAGGTATACAATTTTGGTGTCTCAAGTTTTTCACCGGTACTGGAGTTTTTATATTTAAAAAAGAGGGTGCAGCATTATCGGCCCGACCTTCTGGTGTTGGCATTGGACTTATGTGATATCCAAGATGATTATTTCTACGAATCTCATCTGTTATTCAATAAGGGGGGGCGCCCGATCGCCTGCGACCCCTACAAAACCAACGGCTCCTGGGATGTATGGGCATTCCTGAAACGTCACTCCATCTTCTGTGCGATTTTGGATGAGAAATTAGTTCAGTCCTATCACAAAATGGAGATGATTGGTTTTAAGCGTTATTTTTGGAACAAGAGCCACCACGTCCGAAACAAAACTGAGATTCTGATGAACCCGGATCTGGACAATATTCAGTTTGACCGTTTTTTATTTACGCGAGAAGATAAAAATCCAAAGATTGTAGATCGCCACTGGGCGCGCACCGCCAGCTATTTAAAAAAAATCAAAGACTTTTGCGATGCCAATTCTATTCGTTTTGTTCTGACTGCTTACCCCTACGGGCATCAGGTGGGCACCAACCAGTGGAGCAAAGGAAGACATTATTGGGCTTTTGAGGATAACAAGGTTTATGACGCGTCAAAACCTTTTGGCAGGATTCAAAAATTTGCCAACAGGTACAACATTGAATTTATTAGCTTACTGGAACCTCTCCAAGCTCATGCCGCCCAGACGCTTTATTATCACAACGACGGCCACTGGACCCCTCAGGGCCACCGCGTCGTAGCAGACGCTCTCTACGAGGCTCTCTCCGAGAAGATTTAACGTCCCCAGTAGCGGGACACGAGCGCAAAGTACCCACGAATCGTGCGCCCCACATTCATCTTGCTCTTCCCCGCCTTTTGATCGTAGTGAAGAAGAAAGGGTTCTTCTCCGATTTTCATGCGAAGCTTTCTGAATTTAAGAAGGATTTCCGGAACCGCTACAAAACCCAGATGTGGAAACTCAACAAAACGATCCCCAAAAGTTTTCATCACCTGCTGTAAAGAGCCAACCCGATAAACGCGATACGCACAGCTGTATTCCCACACTCCGGCGATTGGGAAAAATAACTTTAAAAAAGATCCTGCACAGCGACTGGTAAAACTTCTGAATGGGGTAAGACCTTCCTCGCCTCCGCCCTTTTGATAACGAGACAAAATCACAAGATCGTACCCTTCGCGTACTTTTTTGATCGCAGGCGGCATATATTTTGGATCATGAGTATCATCGCAGTCCATGGAGACCACTAGATCTTCTGGTGCCGCGATATTAGCAACATGTTTAAACCCATCAATCACTGTCTGACCAAGACCCTGATTGACTTCATGGCGTAAAACTTCAATAGGGAATTTTTTTGCCAGCTCCATAGCCACTTCCACCGTCTTATCGCGACTTCCATCATCGACAACCACAATCCGATAAACTTCCCCCATTTTTTTAAATTCATGATCAAATTTGAGAACTAGCTTGGGGAGTGCGTTTTCTTCGTTGTAAGCGGGGAGGAAAACGTAAATCATGTTTTAAAAAACTCTTGCATGGCAGCGACAACACTTTGAGCCTGCCTGTCCGTCATGCCGGAAAACAAAGGAAGCGAGAGTATCTTTTTAGCCGTTGCCTCGCTGACTGGAAAATCTCCCGCCTTATATTTTAAGCTCTCATAGCAAGGCTGCAGGTGAAGCGGCAGAGGATAATACACACCGGCCCCGATTCCCCGCCCTTCCAAATGCCTTAAAAGAGCCTCTCTTTTATCCGAGAGAATGGAATAAAGATGATGCGTAGATACCGTCCCCCGAGGGGCTGTCGGCAATGTTACCGGTAAAGACTTAAAACCCTTTTCATAAATTTTAGCTATTTTCTCCCTCGAAGCATTCCAGCCGTCGATGTGTTTAAGCTTCGCTAAAATCACCGCCGCTTGAATCTCATCCAACCGGCTATTAATTCCGACGATTTCGTGGCGATATTTTTCTTTGGATCCGTGATTGCGTAGAAGTTTCAAGCGGTCTGCGATTTCAGGAGAAGAAGTAGTCATGATGCCTCCATCTCCTGCGCCCCCAAGATTTTTGGTCGGGTAAAATGAAAAGCATCCTACATCTCCAAAATTACCCGTCTGCTTGCCGCCAAGTGTCGCGCCAAAAGACTGCGCTGCATCCTCAATCACCGGAAGATTGTATCGATTGGCGACTGCTAATAGAGAGGGCATGTCCGCCGGTAAACCAAAAAGATGCACGGGTAAAATCGCCTTGGTTTTTTTGGAGATTTTAGCATCAATTTTTTTAGGGTCGAGATTAAACGTATGGGGATCAATATCCACAAAACGAGGAAATGCGCCGATTCTTGAGATGGCTCCTGCCGTTGCAAAAAAACTAAAAGGGGTTGTAATCACTTCGTCCCCAGCAGAAACTCCCACCGCCAAAAGGGCCAGATAAAGCGCATCCGATCCATTGGCCACGCCAATCGCATACTTGGCTCCAATTTTCTTGGCGACTTGCTCCTCAAGCTGATGACCGTAAGCACCCAAAATAAATTTCTGACTTGAAAAAATAGCTTTGAGTGCAGAATCGACTTCTTTTTGGATTTGCTTCTGCTGAGACGAGAGGTCGATAAATGGAACTGGCAAATTCTTTTGATTTTTTTTAGACAAAAACATTAGGCAGTGACAAGATCCGGTTGTTGGGCGTGGAGCTTCACAATTTCGTAGTTGGTGTTTCTTTGCGCGGGAACCTTGCCCATCTCACGAATCAGGCGGATCGCCTCATCCTTGGTGACCCCCGAGTAAAGCTTGTCGCTTTTGGTGGCACTGACCACATTTTCTTCCATGAGAATCCCGCCAAAATCATCTGCCCCAAAATCAAGAGCGATCTGTGAAAGCTTGGGGCCCTCCGTCACCCATCCAGCCTGAAGATGTTGGATATTATCAAGCATGATACGCGATAGAGCCAGCATCCTTAAGTATTCTCTTCCGGTCTGACGCGGCATGATCATTTCTGTGGATTCGGATTCAAAACTCCAAGGAATAAAAGCGCGGAAACCGCCCGTCTTATCCTGTAGCCGCCGATAGGCGTCATAGTGTTGCATCCGCTCTTCAATCGTTTCACCCAAACCATAAACCATGGTGGATGTGCTTCGAAGACCCAGCTCATGGGCCGTCTGATGCACTTCAAAATACTCAGCCACCTTTGTTTTGAGAGGGCTCACCATTTGGCGGACACGATCCACGAGAATTTCAGCGCCGCCCCCGGGAAAACTATTGAGCCCCGCCTCTTTGAGCCGAGAAAGAACCTCCCGAATCGAAATTTTTGAAACACGCGAGATATGCTGAACCTCGGAAGCAGAAAAAGAATGCACGTGAACCTGTGGATAGCGTGCGCGGATCTTGCGAACAATATCCTCATAATACTCAATGCCTAGCTGAGGGTTGTGACCGCCTTGCAAAAGCACCTGCGTCCCACCAATCAAGACCAGCTCTTCAATTTTGTCAAAAATTTCTTGGGTGGAGCGCAAATAACCTTCTTTGACATCTCCCGGCTCCCGGTAAAAAGCGCAAAACTTGCAGTAGGTGTAGCAAATATTAGTGTAGTTGATGTTGCGATCCACGACAAACGTGGCCCGCCAGGAAGAGTCAGGGTTCTTGCGCAGATTAAGCTCATTGGCAACAGCGCCCAATTCAAAGAGATCCGCCCCACGGTAAAGATGGGCGCCCTCTTCCAGACTGATTCTTTCCCCCGCCAAAGCTTTTTTTAAAAGGTCATCAATGTTCATTGTTTATTTGGTCTCCACAAAGAGCTTGTTATTATAGCTTTTATCCATTTTTGAATCCAGAAAACCTAGTTCCTGCGCATACTGAAAATAAAGCTCCATCCCCTTGCAAAGATTTTCGTCCAAATCATAGGATAGGCAGGAAAAATAGTCTTCGAGCTCTTTTTGAGCAAGCCCCGTTTTCTGACGAGCTTCTTGAATCATCGCTTCCCGATGAGCAAGACCCCAGTCCCGCGAGGCCAGCAAAGACCCGTGAAGCGCCACAATTTCGTTCTGCTGTTTTTCTAAAAGCTCCCGACGCACCACCCACACCGCAAACACAAACCCAAAGCCCGTCCAACTCTGCCAAAGCTGGGCTAAATCCGTGACCTGATACCCCAAAGTCTCCATTTTTTTTCGGTAAATTAGGGCATCATCACCAATCAAAAGAATTGCCTCGGCCTCGCCAGGATCGCCCTTAAACGCTGTCGAAAAAAATTCAAGCTGTGGCTTAAACCCATAAATTTTTTGACACAAAATAGTCAAAAGTATCGGGGTTGTCTGCCCCTCTCCAGTCAAAAGAATGGTCTTTCCTGAAAGCTCCTGGGGCTTTGAACGGCTAAAAAGCAAGACACTTTGGACCCCGCTGTGAGAGCTGATGGATAAATGGGGCAAAATTTCAAAGCGCTCTTGATGCTTCGCATAAAAATAAGTCGATACAGGGCCAACATCAATGGCACCCTCTAACATTTTTTGATTCAACTTGGCAGGAACTTCCTGAACGATCTCACCGGAAAATGGAATCGCTTTGGAGAGCAAGCCCAAATCAATGGGCAGAGAGTTGATGTAGCGAATAGATCCTAGGCGCAAAGAGAGATCTTGCCCTTTAGGCAACCAAACACTCTTTTTGGATCGGGGTGTACGTGCTGTTGACTTCCACAGGCTCCCCTTCACAGGCTTTGATTAAAGCCACCAGCTCATCATGCGTAAAACCCTTGGAGGTGGATCCCGCGGCACGCGCAATCGTTTCATCAAAATTGGTGCCGCCCAAATCATCCACTCCATAATTTAGGGCCACATGAATCAGCTTCTCATCCACATAGTTCCAAAGTTGGCGAATATGAGGAAAATTATCCAGCATCAGCCGTGCGGTAGCCAATACCTGCAGATCCGTGACTCCGCTGGTAGGCGGAAGACGATAGGTTTCTGAAAGTTCATTGTTTCCATTCTGATACGCCAGCGGCACAAACGCAAGAAACCCGCCTGTCTGATCCTGAGCATTCCTTAAGCGCATCATATGATCCACACGCTCCTCCGGCGTCTCAATGTGCCCATAAAGCATGGTGGCATTAGAGCGTAAGCCTGCCGCATGAACCGCCTTGTGGACTCCAAGCCACCGATCCGCATCAATTTTTGAACCACAGATAATCTTACGAGGACGCTCAGCAAAAATTTCAGCACCACCTCCAGGAACACCCCCAAGCCCCGCATCCACCAGACGCGCAATAACCTCTTCTACAGAGATTTTTTCAAGACGCGCATAGAAATCAAGCTCAACCGCCGTAAAACCCTGAATCAAAACACCCGGACACGTTTTTTTGATGCGACGAAGCATTTGCTCATAGTAGTCCAGCTTCAGATCCGCGTGCAATCCCCCGACAATATGAACCTCCCAAACACCATGTTTGGCTGCGGTTAGTACCCGTCTTTCAATCTCTTCCAGAGCCAGCACATAACCCGCCTCATCACGCTTCCCCTTTGCCCAGGCGCAGAATTTACACTCCAACACGCAAATATTCGTGTGATTGACATTGATGCTATGGGTAAAATGGACTCTACTTCCATGCATCCTCCGCTTCACAAAATCCGCCATCGCCCCAAGCTCTCGCAGATTCTTGGATCTGATCAACCGGACCCCGTCTTCTTCCGAAAGACGAATCCCCGCCTTCACCTTTGAAAATATATCTGCGAACTCTTTAACTATTTCCATCTAATTCTCCAAAATAACTTTCTATAAAAAATGGATCCGGGAGAAAGCCTGTCTTTTATTTTCTCCCTTTGCCCGCTTGTGACTTGAGTTGTAAGT
>CAZCDB010000036.1:0-15546 GCA_964497635.1 uncultured Planctomycetia bacterium
GCTCCCTGGGTAGGACTCGAACCTACGACATGTTCGTTAACAGCGAACCGCTCTACCAGCTGAGCTACCAGGGAATAAAAGGGTTACTGGTGTGTGGCCTCGGTGGATGGTGCGGCGGAAAGGCCCAGATAAAAAGTCATAAAACTGGAGGTGACAAAAAATCCTAAGAAAGCGTTGACCAGACTGCTCAAGAAAGCAAAAAGAACCTGAGAAGCTGTCCCCTTCACCACCTGAGAAAGAGCTCCGGCAAGCAAACCAATCCCAAGCCCCGCCACAAAACCGATTACAACGAGAACCGCTGAGATCGCTAAAACTTTCAATATATTGGCACGCACCACCTGTACGCTCTGACGCAAACACTCTCCAACCTTCTTCTCTTCATTGACGGCAATATAGGGCGCAAAAAATAGAAGGATGAGAACGTAAATCCCCACCGCCGCGATTACAATCGCAAGACCCAGCGCCAAAAACTGAGCGGATTGGCCGATCAGAGCCACCACGAGCGCTGCCAAGAGGACAAATACACCGATAATTACCGCAGTAATTAGGGAGAGTGCTAAAACTCTCAGATAATACTTACTTCCCGCTGCTGTAAAATTGGCAAAGCTTGCGGCACCTGACTTGATCCGATCACGGACATAGCCCAAAGAGCCAGCCTGAATAAAAATGGTAATCAAAATAAACACAAGCCCTGTCAAAATCATGGGAAGAGAGGGAGGTGTATTCAGCGATTGATCCTCCGGTGTGAGCTTGATATTGATCAGGTTAAAAATAAACCCAAAGATGAAGAGGACTAGCACCACCGGAAAGCTAGATAGCACCAGTGAAAATCCCTTCTTGATAGACTCTAAAGTTCCCATAGATTTTTCCATCCTCCAGTTTGCTTTTCTGCAACCCAAGCCCTACAAATAGATTGCTTAAACCCGGATATTGCATCAGCCCGTGGCAGTCGTCGCAACATCTCGACGCGTCTAGACTTGCAAAAAGCCTCGACGGACTTAAAAGTACGTCTGCATTTTTTGCAACTCTATCCGCATCAAGCTCTTGCGACTTGATGCACACGGTCTAACGCAATATCCGGGTTAAAAATAATAAATCAGGTTATCAGATTTTAAATTTCTTGTCTATGCCGAAATGCTCGCATCAGAGTGGCTTTATCGACAAATTCAAGAGCACTCCCCACCGGCACCCCATGGGCAATTCGAGTGACCTTAACCTTCAGCGGCTTGAGCTGTTTGATCAAATACGCCGAGGTGGCATCCCCTTCGGTATCAGAGCTAGTGCCAATCACGATTTCCTTAATATTCCCCTTCTTCACCCGCTCCAAAAGCTCCTTGATCCTTAAATCCTTGGGCCCAATCCCTTCTAAAGGCGACAGAGCCCCGAGGAGCACATGATAAATCCCCCGAAAATCCCCCGATTTCTCAATAGCGATGACATCTTTTGGGTCCTGAACCACACAAAGCAGCGAGTGATCCCGGGTCGGATCCCCGCAAATATGGCAGATCGAGTTCTCACTTAAGTTGGAGCATTCCTGGCAAGCGTGGATATTTTGATGGACCTTCAAAACCAGCTCCGCCAGATTTTCAACCGATAAGCTCGGTGCGGACAAAATATACATCGCGAAACGCTCCGCCGTCCTGCGACCCACCCCCGGCATACGCGCAAACTCTTCAATCAGTTGAACCATCGAATCAGGGTAGGGCATAGAAAAACTAGCGTTCCACCACGCGACCGCCCAAAAGATTCATGGCAGACTTCATGAGATTGTCCATCTCAGGCGTAGGAGGCGCTTCGGAGGCAGCAAATTCTCCGGCAGACTTTTTGCCAGAGATTTCCTTGACCATTTGAAACTCGATAAACGCGGGTTTTTTAAGAAGCTGTGAAAGATATTTTTCAATCAGCTTTTTGTTATCGGGCATCTCCAGCGTCTCTTTATGAAAATTGTATTTTTGGGGAAAGGCGATGATGGCCGCCTCCCCTCGCAGACCGATCGGCTCTCCTTCGGCTAGATAAGAAGCCACGGAAATTTTCTCTGTCTTTAAAAATGCTAAAAGCGGCTGCCAGATAGAATCGAGAGAAATATCAGCTGTGGATTGGAGCGTCGGCGCTAGATGGATATCTTCGGCAGGTAGCTCTTCGATCTCAGGAACCTCCTCTTCTTCCTCCCTCTCTTTCTCTTTTGGGCTGTTTTGAATAGGCGTTTTTTCTAAAACTTGTTTTGGGGCTCTGATTTCAGCTAGAGGAGTTTTTTTTTCTAAAGATTGGAGCTGGGCAATCACGGCCGCAAGATTTTCCATGGGAGCACGATGCGCCAGGCGAATCAGAGCCATCTCGATGGGGATGCGTTTGGCGTCAAAACGCCGAATGATCTGCTGGGTGTGTGAAATCACACTGAAAAAATAAAAAAGCTCATCCTGGGTGAGACTTGATTTCTGTTTTTCAAGAAGCTTTTTATAGTTTTCTCCCGCGTCTACCAAATCCAAGAGATCTGTTGAAATATGAGAGAAAAGAAGATTGCGCACATGCTCTAAAAGCTTCTCCAAAAAAAGACTGGGATCCTTGCCTTCGTTTAAAATGCCATCCAAAGTCATAAGGGCCTCTCGGGGCTTGCGCTGGGCCAAAGACTCCACAATCTCAACCATTTTTTCATCGTCCAATGCCCCCAAAGAAAAAACAACATCCTTCTGGGTGATTTTATCCTTGGAGGAAGAGGCAATCTGATCCAGGATGGACTGACTGTCGCGCAGACTTCCATCCGCCGCCTTGGCAATCACGTAAAGCGCCTCATCGTCGATTTTGATTTTCTCTTGCTTGGCGATTTCTTTTAAAGTTGAAACAATTTTTTCTGTGGGAATGCGGCGAAAATCAAAACGCTGACAACGCGAAAGAATCGTCGCTGGGACCTTTTGCGCGGAGGTCGTAGCAAAGATAAACTTCACATACGCCGGCGGCTCTTCCAAAGTTTTTAGGAGCGCGTTAAAAGCATCGGGCGTAATCTGATGCACTTCATCAATGATATAAATTTTGTAGCGACCCGAGGCGGGGGCAAAGCGGACATTTTCACGAAGGGCGCGGATCTCATCAATGCCACGGTTGGAAGCGCCGTCGATTTCCATCACATCTAAGGAGCGGCTCTGCTCGATTTCAAGGCAGGCCTGGCATTTGCCACAAGGCTCGATCGTTGGGCCCTTTTGACAGTTGAGGGCTTTGCCAAAAATACGCGCCATGGAGGTCTTCCCGACCCCACGCGGCCCAGTAAAAAGATAAGCGTGCCCGATACGATTTAGAGAAATTGCGTTTTTGAGCGTTGTGGTAACCGCATCCTGTCCAATGACCGCCTCAAAACCCTGAGGACGATACTTGCGGGCAATAACAACGTAAGGAGTGGTGTCCATAAAGTCCTGTGATTATACCATTTTCACTAAAAAAATATCTCCATGATCCCCCGGCGAATCAACATGATTCCGATGGCCGCCAAGAGAAGATTGGATATTTTGGAGAGAGTATTGGACCCTGCCTCCCCCAACAGTTTGGAGAAAAATCGAGACTGGTAGAGGACAAAGCCGCATAAAAAAACATTGAGGATGATTGAAACGATGGTTGCGAGTGCTCCGTAAGAGCGTAGACTGATCAGTGAAGTCGTCAGCACCGCCGGTCCTACCATCAGAGGTACCGCCAAGGGAACCACACCCACCACACTCCCCGTGACTCCGGGGACCTTTTCATTAAATAAAAGATCGCGAATCGATACGGTAAAAAGAATGATACCTCCGGCAATGAGAAAATCCCCGATCGTAATCCCAAGCCACCCAAACGTCAGCTCCCCCAGCACCAAAAACGCCAATGACACAAAAAGAGCGGTGAGCGTCGATTGCCACACCAGATTTTTTTTCTGAATCTCTGTCAGTTTCGAAGTGAGGCCTAGATAGACAGGCACCACCCCCAGCGCATCCACCGCGACAAAAATGGAAACAAACGCGAGAAAAAAATCATTCAAGTTTGAAATCATTAACGCACCTCTTTGACTTTAGCGGCCACCCACTTCATGACGATAATTCTTCCTAAACATGATATCAAAAATAATGTCAGAAAAGAGTAACCAAAAACCGGAGGTACCCGCTCAAACAAGAATCCTCCCACCGCCGCCCCCAAGACAACCGCGACACTGTTGACGACATTAAAATAAGACGTGCCGCGGATTCTCATCGGTGGCGGCAATGCCTCCAAAACAAAATTGGTCACCAGCAAATTAAATCCACCCCAAAAGCACCCCGCGATCACCTGAACCATAAAAAGATAACCTAGATGCTGAGAGACCATCCATAAGATGGGCACCAGTGCGATCCCCCATCCAGCCACCCGCAACGTCTTGATATTTCCATCCAAATCTCCAAATTTTCCCCAAACTTCCTGAAACAAAAATCCAGATAAAGCCGCGGTCGTGACCACCACCATGTAAGAAGCGTAGCTGTACCCCAAATCTTTTAAAATAAAAAATGCCAAGAGCGGACCTGAAAGATTTACGCAAAATGTCATCGCCGAAACCCAAAGCGTAAACTTCCCAAAATTGGTAGTTCTGATGTTCTTTAAAAAATCAATAAAGCTAAAATATTCATCATGGCTCGTATGACGAAAGGGCTCTTTCATTTTGGTCAGACAGATCCACGAATAAAACCGGCAAGTCATTGCAAAAACAAAAATCAGGGTAAACCCGACGATATTTTCTTTGCCAAAATAATGCAGCGTCAACCCCGCGATGATTGAAACTCCTACCGTCAACATTCCCTGCAAACGATTTCGCCAGCCAAAATACTTTCCTCTTTTTTTGACAGGGATGTAGTCTGACATCAGGCTCTGCCAAGCGGGTCCTGCGAACGCAAAACAAGAAGTCAGAAGCGTTGCCGCCCCCAGAAGCGCCCAAGGCATCCACTCAGGATGCGATTTAAATAAATAAGGGATTAAAATCACTGGAAGCCATGAGAGCGCATGAAAAAAAACTACCCAGTTAATCAGCTTGGTGCGAGAACCAATCGATTGTGTGATTTTGGCTGAATAGGTTTGAAGAAGTGTGCCCACCAGCATTGGAATCGAGGCCAGATACATGATCTGATGAGCACTAGCCCCGAGGGCGATTCCGTAGGGAATCAGATAACTCTCACTGACCCCCATCATCATCGCGGCAAAAAGGCCGTCGAGGATGGAAAAATAAAGACTGCGCCGAACAGAACCTTTTTCGAATTTCAATTCGACTGGATGGCCTTTTTTACATCCGCCACAAGCTCAGGGGTGTAGGCGTGATATTCCCCAAGAATGGTTCCGTTGCTGGCCACCAAAAAACTCGTAGGAATCCCGACAATATTGTTTTGTTGAGCAACCGCTTGATTTTTATCAAGCAAAACCGGGTAATTGATCCCGTTTTTTTTGGAAAACTTTTCTACTTTGCTCAAAGACTCTCCAACATCCACCCCAAGAACGGTGAAACCCTGACCTTGGTATTTCTTTTGCAACTCAATAAGCCCCGGGATTTCTTCGCGGCAAGGCGGACACCACGTCGCCCAAAAATTCACCAACACCGCCTTATGGGCTCCAAGCACGGACTGAAGAGAGACTTTTTTATTTTGCAGGTCACTGAGCGTAAAATCCTTCATCTGCCCCGCCTGCGCACTGTTTTCACCCGAACCCATGCAGCCAAAAATAAATAAAGAAATACTTAAAGATAATACCGCCACGATTCTATTTTTTTTCATACCAAAAGTCCTCCCATTTGAATCAAAAGATACTCCGCCGCGAAAATCAAAAGATAGCCAAAAGCTTTTTTAATCCGATCCAACCACTGACCTGATTTGGGGAGTGCCCCGATCAGACCCGTAAACGTTCCTAAAAGAATCATGAGAAACCCTACCCCATAACCAAAAACAAAAAGAAGAGAGAACCCATAAAGAAAATTTTGTTTGGAAGCGACGTAAACCAAAACCACCGCTAGCGCCGGTGCCGTGCAGGGCCCCACGATCAGCCCCGAAAAAAGCCCGATGACAAATGCACCCAGATATCCTTTGCGCTGCTTCAAAGCTGGGTTCACCCCAAAAGAAAGTTGCGGGATTTCAAAAACCCCCAACATCGAAAGCCCTAAAAACAGACACACATTTGCCACCACAAAATAAGTGGCCGGATGCGAGCCAACCGTCCCAAAAAGCTTTCCCGACAAAGAAGCAAAAGCTCCCAGAATCGCGTACATCAGCGCCATTCCCAGCACATAAAAAAGTGAGAGGATAAAACCCTTCCAACGGCTTCCCGCACTGCGCGCACCGATAAATCCAAGCGTCAGAGGAATCACCGGGTAAACGCAAGGAGTAAAGCTGACGAACACTCCCGCTAAAAACACCGCCACAAATGCCAACGCTGGGTTGGAGTCAATCAGTGGTCCAAGATTGGAAAGAAATTCACTCATTTTTTCCTCATTTTCTCTTTTTTACGGTGAATAGACCGTAGCTGCCCGCAAGCGGCCTGGATATCACGACCTTTTGAAAAACGCACCGTCGTCCTCACGCCAAATTTCTGCAACACTTTTTGAAAATGAACCACTTCTTCATAAGTCGGTGCGGCGTGCGGAAACTCCTCGATCGGATTGTAGGGAATGAGGTTCACCTTACAAAGCATCCCTTTTAAAAGCCGTGCCAACTGATTGGCCTCGGTGTTGGAAGCATTGACCCCCTTGACCAAAATATATTCAAATGTGATCGCACGTCCCGTTTTCTTCACGTACTTTTTACAAGTATCCATCAAAAGCTTCACCGGATATGCTTTGTTGACTGGCATGAGCGACCCGCGCACCGTATCCGTGGGCCCGTGGAGAGACACGGAAAGCTCCACCTGCAAACCTTCTTCTATGAGCTTCTCAATCTTGGGCACAATCCCGCAAGTTGAAATCGTGATTTTACGCGCACCGATATTGAGCGCGTTTTTAGAGTTAAGTACACGAATTGTTTTTAAAAGCTCGAGGTAGTTGTCAAAAGGCTCGCCGATGCCCATAAACACGATGTTGTTGATCTTTTTCGAGGGGGCCAAATCCCGTGCCAACAACACTTGAGAAAGAATCTCCCCCATTTTCAAGTTTCTAAAAAATCCGTCTTGCCCGCTGGCGCAAAACGCACAGTGAAACTTGCAGCCCACCTGGGAGGAAATACATACGGTGCTGCGCTCTTTCATCCGCATGAGCACCGCCTCGACATAATCTTTTTCGTTTAATTTTAGAAGAAGCTTTGTGCTCTTATCACCGGTGGATTCTTGCCGCGTCACTTCCTTGGGGATGCCGATATAAAAGTTTTCTTTTAAGCGGCTACGAAGCTCCGCCGAAAGATTGCTCATTTTCTCAAAACTATAGATGCCCTTATCAAAAATCCACTGGTGGATCTGATCCGCGCGGTAGGCTTCAATCCCCGCCGCCTGCAATTTTTTCTTAAAATCCTCCAGCGGCAGATTTAAAAGGTCGATGGGCTGGCTGATTTTTAATTCTTGTGTCTCAAGAGACATGATGGTCATTCCTTTGGTTGCGAGGCAGGTGTGTAGTATCGTTAATCCCCTTCACACGAATGCGCCCCTCGGTAAAATCGGCAAACAGCAAGCTTGTGTTTTCAATGTGTAGATTTAAAAGTAAGGTGTCAAAATCAGCCTTAAGCCACTCCGATAAAAGGGCCGTCATCGCTCCCCCATGAGTCACCAAAAGAACTGTTTTCCCCTCATTGGCCCGGGCAATTGCTTGCACACGCCCGGCAATGCGCCGGCGAAAATCTTTTAAGTTTTCGCTTTTAGGAATTAAACATTTGGATGGCTTCCGAAGCCACTTCTGAAAACCCTTGTCGTAGAGCTCATCCACTTCCTTAGGACTCATCCCTTCCCAGTCCCCGAGATTGATCTCACGAAGCAGGGGATCCTTAATGATTTTAATCTTCCAATGCCGCGTGATCTCAAGCGTCGTCGAATAAGCACGGCCCAAATCACTCGAATAAATCTTATCCACTTTAAAATTCTTAATGCGGGCCGCTAGCTTGCGTGCTTGTCCCAAACCCTTAGAAGTCAGTTTTGAATCCATCTGCCCTTGGATCCTGTTTTGCAAATTAAGCTCTGACTCCGCGTGGCGGACTAAAATAAGACGGGTCATTTTTTACCCTTTTATCCCAAATACTTTTTATATTTTTTAGCAAGTTGGGCATAACGCTGGGCGTGGGGCAAATGTTTGCCCGCTTCTTGCGGAGTTAATACTCGAGCGACTTTTCCGGGCACACCCAAAACCAAAGATCTTTCAGGAATCACGGCATCCTCGAGCACCACCGCTCCCGCACCAATGAGACTAAACGCCCCCACCTTCGCCCCGCTTAAAATTCTGGCCCCAATTCCCACCAGGGTCCCATGGCCAATTTCGCAAGCATGTATCACCGCCTGATGCCCCACAATGACCCCATCTCCAATCGTACAACCTTTTCCCCAATCCACATGGACAATCGCACCGTCCTGGATATTGGAAGCTTCTCCGATGTGAATCGGTGCAAGATCTCCACGTAAAACCGCCGTAAACCACACACTCGACCACTGGCCGATAGTCACATCGCCAATAACATGCGCCCCCGGCGCCACAAAAACAGACGGGTGAATTTTAGGACTCTTTTTTTCAAAAGGTGAAATCATAAGGAGGTTATTGTACCATCACTTGGTCAGGGAGACGTCGATTTCCTCTTCGATCTCTCCGACAATCTCTTCCATTAGGTCTTCCAGCGTCACCAAACCGATCGCCTTCAAATCTTTAGGATCCCGGACAATCGCAATCTGGATTTTTTTTCTCAAAAATTCTTTCATCAGCTCCGCCACTTTCTGTGTCGGTGGGACAAAAAAAGGTGCGCTCATCAGATCACTTAAGCGGATGAGCTCACTATTTTTAAAAAGATACAGAAGGTCCCGAACATAAACGACTCCCACAATATTGGACTTTTCCCTCTGATAGACCGGGATGCGGTTGTGCCCTTCTTCCAAGAAGACTCTCTCAATTTCCGGCTCTTCCATCTCGATTTCGACCGCGGCCACCTGATCTAAAGGCGTCATCACTTCCCGGACTTCAATTTCGTCATAGTGAAAAATCCGCTCAAGCATTTTTCTCTCATGATCGCCGTAGTAGCCTTCTTCCCTGCCAATCTGGACCATCATTTTGATTTCTTCTTCGGTGACAAGGGGTGAGCGGTGGTGAGGGTTCACTCCTAAAAATCGAAGAATCCCACTGCTAATCCCTGTCAAAACATAAGTCACCGGCGTTAAAATAAAAATCATTAAAGAAACAAAGTACCTCCCAAAGAAAGCAACCCGCTCCGGATGATTGGTCGCAAAAATCTTGGGAACCAAGTCCCCAAAAATAACCAAAGTCACCGTAATCGAAACCGTAGCGATGACCAACCCCTCACCCACCCCAAAAATCTGGGTGAGAATTGCTGTTGAAATCGTAGCAATAGCCGTGTTGACAAGGTTGTTGCCCACCAAAATCGTCGCAATCAGCTTATCCATCCGGGAAAGAATCCTCTGGATACGTCGGGCCCCGGGCCGCTTTTTTTCAAGCATATGGCGAAGACGGACCTTATTCAAAGCAATAAGCGCCGCCTCCGACGCCGAAAAGAACGCCGAGAACAAAAACAAAACCATGAGGATGACAACTAGATATGATTCCATAGCTTTCAGGTTCCGTATTATACAGGGAGCCAGGCAAATCATAAACAAAATGCTTGGGGTGTTGACTTTGAGGGTCCTGCCCCCTAGAATAGGTCCTTCTTATGCTAGAAACTGTCCTTTTTTATCTGATTTCATTCGGGGTGATTGTCTCTGCGCTGGGAGTTGTTTTGGCTCGTTCCGCAGTTTACAGCGTCCTCTGCCTAGTAACAGCTATGTGCTTGGTAGCTGGGCTATTTGTTCTATTAAAAGCCTTCTTGGTTGCTACTGTCCTCGTTCTCGTCTATGCCGGAGCCATCCTCGTTTTGTTCTTATTCGTCGTCATGCTCGTTGACTTTAGAAAACTCAGCTATGATTGGAAGGGCTTTCGCCTATCTCCTGTTTTAGCCGGGATTCTCTGCCTGGTATTTTTCTACGAATTTTTTATGATCATTCAGACCGTTGATCTGCCGGTCGTCAGCGCAGTTCATGGCAATGTCAAAGAAATGGGTCGAGTCCTATTCAATCAGTATCTTCTACCTTTTGAGTTGACTTCATTTCTGGTCCTCTCTGCGGTGGTCAGCGTGGTAGTTCTCGCCAAGAAAGACGCTCGATGACACTACCGGCAATTTCCCTCGAACATTATTTGGTAGTCTCCGCCATTCTCTTCTGTATTGGTTTGTTTGGACTCCTGGTTCGAAAAAACATCCTCATGATGCTTCTGTCGATTGAACTTATTCTCAATGCCGCCAATCTTTCTTTTGTGGCCTTTTCTTCTCATCTGGGAAATCTTTCAGGCCAGGTTGTTGTCTTCTTTACCATGATCGTAGCCGCCGCGGAAGTCACGGTGGGTTTGGCAGTGGTGGTGATGCTCTATCGCAAAAGTCAAACAACAGATGTCGACAAGCTGGACTCACTTAAATGGTAGATCTTCTTCCCAAGCTCCCTTGGATCATTTTATTTGCGCCCCTGGCGGCGGCTGCGCTGATCACATTTTTTTTCCAAAAATCACCTAAAATTGCTTCCGGCATTGCTCTCTTAGGGATTTTCTTATCACTGGCCGGAAGCGTTGCCTTGTTCATTCATCACTCCGGCGGACACTCATTGCCGGTGGAGACTTCTTGGAGTTGGCTTGAAATTGGCGGCTTGACGGTTGACTTTGGCTTTCTCCTGGATCCCCTTTCCATTCTGATGCTTTTGGTGGTCACCGGGGTAGGCTCTTGCGTATTTTTGTATTCCACAAGCTACATGAAAGAAGATCCGGGCTACGCGCGTTATTTTGCTTCCCTCTCCCTATTTGCGTTTTCCATGCTTGGGATTGTGCTAGCCAACAATTTCTTGATGCTGTTTATTTTCTGGGAATTGGTCGCTGTCAGCTCTTATCTTTTGATCGGTTTTTGGTTTGAAAAGCCTTCCGCAGCCGACGCCGGCAACAAGGCTTTTATCGTCAATCGTGTGGCAGACTTTGGTTTTATCTTGGGAATCTTTTTGGTGTGGATGCTCTCAGGCGCGGGAGATGCCCAAAGAACTTTTTCTTTTTCAAAATTATCTGTCCTCATGCCGCAAATCGTTGAAAGCGGTCTGGTCAGCTCCTCTCTTCTGGCTGGAGCGATCTTACTTGTGTTTTGCGGCGTCGCCGGTAAATCGGCTCAGTTTCCTCTCTATATCTGGCTTCCCGATGCCATGGAAGGACCCACTCCTGTCAGCGCGCTGATTCATGCCGCGACCATGGTGGCCGCGGGTGTTTATCTTCTCAGTCGCTGTTTTTTTCTCGTGGAGCTTTCTCCTGACGCGCTGCAAATCATTTCTTGGTTTGGGGGAATCACCGCCCTCTTGGCAGCACTTCTGGCTTTAGTTCAAAATGACATCAAAAAAATCTTGGCTTACTCCACCGTCAGCCAGCTCGGGTATATGGTCATGGCCGTGGGTCTTGGAAGTGCCAATGTGGCGATGTATCACCTCACGACGCATGCTTTCTTCAAAGCTCTTTTGTTTTTAGGGGCCGGGGCCATGATTCATGCGCTCCACACTCAAGATATTTGGGAGATGGGCGGACTCTTAAAAGAAATGCCTGTCACCGCAGTCACCTTTTTGATCGGAACTTTAGCTTTATGTGGAATTTTCCCCTTGTCAGGCTTCTTTAGTAAAGATGAAATTCTGACCCTGGCCCTTGAGCATAACAAAATTCTTTTTGGACTAGGTCTTTTCACTGCCGGGCTCACCGCGTTTTACATGACTCGCGCCGTTTGGATTGCCGTCTTAGGTCATCGCCGTGCCAAGAAAAAAGGTCATGGAAAATCGCAGGGTCATGACCATGCACATGATGCGCCTTGGGCGATGAAGCTTCCCTTGATTGTTTTGGCGTTTTTGGCAATCATCTCAGGCTTTATCGGTCTCCCCGCTTTTATCGCAGGCTCTCACGCAGAACACATGCCGATGAATTATTTCGTCGCCGGTATCTCTACCGTCGTCGCTTTATCTGGCATTGGTCTTTCAACTCTTTTTTATCGAAACTTAATGTCGAGTGAAGATCCGCTCAAAAAATCTTTGGGCGGCGTTTATACTTTCATCGTTCAGAAATATTACCTCGACGAAATCTTCATCGCCATCGCCAATTTTTTCCAAAGAGCCATCGCCAATCTTCTTTTATGGTTTGACTTAAACGTGGTCATTGAACGAGGTGCCAACGGCACCGCGGCCCTAACGCAAGGCGTTGGATCTTTCTTACGCCGCGCCCAAACCGGCCGCGTTCAAAACTACGCCATGGTCTTCGGTTTCGGTGTTGTGTTTTTAGTTTATTGGATAATTTTAAAATAGTTTCTAACCCTGTCTTCCAGCGAAAAATGGGTTAGAAGTACTCGACGGGTGACGCGGAGGAGGGATCCCGTCGACCCGGAGCCCCGCCGAAGGACGGGGCGAGGATGCGATGGGATACCGCAGCGGCAGGACCCGTCGTGTACAATAGGACACTTATGAGCTATATTTCTTGGATTTTGTTTTCGCCTATTCTTGGGGCTTGCTTAATGCTTTTGGTCCCCAAGGATAAGACCTCGATTTTAAAATCGATTTCTTTGGCCAGCACCGCCTCGTCGCTTTTTTTCGCGATCGTGGCCTTCATCCGCTATGACCGTGTAACCGCCGGCTACCAGTTTATTGATAAGCTGGACTGGGTTCCCTCGTTGGGGATTTCTTATCACGTTGGCGTGGACGGCATCAACCTCGTCCTGCTTCTCATGACCACCATCCTCTCTTTTATCGGGGTCATCGTTTCACTCTCGGTTAAAGAGCGTCTCAAAGAGTATCTTGTGTTCTACCTTTTTCTCATCGCCGGCTGCTTAGGAGTTCTTTGCTCGCTCAATATCTTTTTTATGTATTTCTTCTATGAGACCGCTGTCATCCCCGTGTTTCCCTTGATTGGGATCTGGGGTTCGGGCAACAAAGCTTACGCGACCATGAAGCTTACACTTTATCTGACCCTAGGAGCCGTGCTTGCTCTTGTCGCCCTGATTGCTCTGTATTTTGTGACGGGACTCAACACTTTTGATTTTACCGTGATTCAAGCGGCTGTACGGGCCAATCCTCTACCGATCTCATTTCAGCAGTGGGCCTTCCCCCTTATTATGGTTGGCTTTGGCATCATTCTTACGTTATGGCCTTTTCATACTTGGTCTCCGATGGGTTATGCCGCAGCTCCCACTTCCGTGAGTATGCTTCACGCCGGCGTTTTAAAAAAACTAGGCGCTTACGCCATCATCCGCTTAGGGATTGATCTGATGCCTGATGGCGCGGCGATGTGGATGCCTGTTGTTGCCTGGATTGCCGTCATCAACGTCATCTACTGTGGACTCATCGCCTTCACCCAAAAAGATTTAAAGTACATTCTTGGATATTCTAGCTGCAGCCATATGGGTTTTATTCTTTTGGGACTGGCTTGTTTGACTCCGATCGCGCTGACGGGCACAGTCTTCTTCATGTTTGCTCATGGCATCATGGCGGCCTTGAGTTTCGCACTGGTGGGTTTTATTTACGAGCAGACGCACACAAGAAATATTGAAGAATGGGGTGGCTTTGGGAAGAAGATGCCCGTCATTTCCATGCTTTTTGTGATGGTGGCCATGGCTTCGGCCGGTCTTCCGGGCTTTGCCAATTTTGTCGGTGAGATGATGATTCTTTTGGGTGCTTGGGATCGTTACCGCCTCCAGACGATTGGCGCTGTCGTAGGACTTGTGATCACCGCCGGCTACATGCTTAAAACCGTACGCGCCACCATTCAGGGTCCGATGGATCCGCGCTGGCAAGACCTCAAGGATGCTTCTTGGGTAGGGCGCCTGCCTTATCTGGCACTCATGATTGTTCTTTTGATTGTTGGTTGTTTTCCCTCTCTTCTTTTACCCACCATCACCTCAGCAACGGAAACCATTTTAAATGGATAAACTCATTTTGCCATTGGATATGAACTGGTCGCTAATGACCACAGAGCTTGCTCTGATTCTATTTACCGTTGGGATGATGATCTTTGATTTATTCCTTCCCAATGATGAGAAAAGAGGAAGAACTCTAGCCAATACCGCTTTGGCCGGCGTAGGCTTATTAATTTTGTATCAGCTTTCTCAGTGGGGAAACTTCGGTATAACGTTAAATGGAAGTTTCCATCAAGATGGCGTCTCTTTATTTTTCAAAATTATTTTCATGCTCTCCGCTTTCTTTACTCTCTTTATGGGAAGAGAATATCAAGCCAAGCTCAAGCGAGGTCACGGAGAATTTACGCTCCTGGTTCTATTCAGCCTGATTGGGATGTTGTTTTTAGCCTCCGCGCAGGATTTTCTTCTATTTTTTGTGTCCCTGGAGATCTTAAGCGTTTCACTCTACATCATGACTTCTTATTTAAAAGATCAATCGCGCTCAATTGAAGCGGGAATCAAATACATCCTGCTGGGTGCTCTCTCAACCGCTATTTTTCTCTATGGCCTATCCTTTGTCTATGGAACCACTGGGAGCACTTCTTATACCGAGATCTACTCAAGTCTGCTTTTAATGCCCTCAGTACCCACCGCTTTTATTTTTGGCATGATTTTGGTCTTATCCGCTCTATTCTTTAAAATCGCGGCTGTCCCCTTTCATCTGTGGGTGCCGGACATCTATCAAGGGGCACCTTCCCCTGTGACCTCTTTTCTGGCAACCGGCTCCAAAGCAGCTGGCTTTATCGCCTTGATCCGATTGACTCTGACGGCTTTTGAGCCTCTCTCCCTTCAACTAGGCCTTATTTTTAGCGTGTTGGCGGCGATCACCATTGTTTATGGAAACCTTGCGGCTATTCCTCAAAACAATATCAAAAGAATGTTGGGGTATTCGAGCATCGGACACGCAGGATACCTTTTGATCGGCCTGGCGGCTTTTCAGTTTCAAGGCTTGGAAGCGGTTTCTTTTTATCTTCTCAGCTATCTTTTTAGTACTGCCGGCGCTTTTCTGGTCATTGTTTATGTCTCAAAAACACTGGATACCAACGAGATCGACGGCTTTTCAGGACTGGGTCAACGCTCTCCGGTGTTAGCCGCGGGAATGCTTATCGCCCTTCTTTCACTGGCAGGAGTCCCCCCGCTCTCAGGGTTTTTTGCAAAATTTTACGTTCTGTGGACAGGCGTGAAAGCCGGGTATCTCTGGCTTGTCATCATCGGAGTAGCCAATGTCGTCACATCCCTCTACTACTACCTCAAAGTCATCAAAGCTATGTACCTTGGAAAAGCAGACAATCTAGCCCCTCTACAAGTCACAACCTCCCAGAAAACCATGCAGTACTTTTCCATCGCCGCCATTATTCTTCTAGGAATCTACCCAGGCCCCATCGTCCAACTCCTCCAA
>CAZCDB010000037.1:0-15276 GCA_964497635.1 uncultured Planctomycetia bacterium
GTGAAGCTGACCACATAGTTCGAGCCGACCAGAGTTTGGATGCTCTGCACATAAGTATTAATAGCAGGTTCTTCGACCAAGGGGGCAGGGGTTTGCTCTTGAGCAGAAACCTCCTGTGGATGGGGCTGGCTTTGAGTCATCTCCATGACTGCATTCATAGTTGTTGTTGTATTTTCTGCGGCGGCTTCTTCTTGGGCATTATATACAGGAAGAAGCTGTCGTTCTGCTTCGGCCGACGGAATAGTGTCAGCGAAGCTTACCGGAGTCTGGAATGCTATAAATAAAGCCATCACAAAACTGATTGATTTCTTCAGGGTATCCATTAGCAGTGATCTCCAGTTCGCAGTACTGTGTCTAATTATCTTATTCCTTTATAAAAGGATTTATCTAGTACTACCCTACATGAGAATTAATGAATATTCAAGTCAATCATGAACCAAATGTAATTATGCCATTCTAGATATAAAATTACTTAATTTTGAGTCTTTTAAAAATATCTCTGTGCTGAGTAAGTGTTTGTTGAGTTATCGTAATTAATACTTTCTCTAAAAAGAAACTCTGTTGCCGTTGGGGTCACTCGGCAGAGGCGCTGATCTGGGGAATTACGTATCTGGTACAGCCGGTATCGGCGATTTATTATCCGGTCTCGGTGCTGCCTGTTCCGCTCCAGTGGATCGCCAACTCCCTCCCCAGCACCTACGTTTTTGAGGGTATCCGGGAGGTGACTAAAACCCAAACTCTCCCCTGGAATTATTTTTGGATGGCCTTGGGACTCAACTTCATTTATTTTCTATTGGCTGCGCTCTTCTTCGGAAAAATGTTCAAAAGCGCCCGCAACTCCGGAAGACTTGGAAGATTGGGGATGGATTAAGGTGCAGGCGGGTCCGGGCCGACTGTCCGTACAGTCGGCACTTCGCTTCGGCCTTGAAGGCCTTTGCGTCGTCGCTGCGGTTTCCAGTCGCATCCTTGAGCGTCACTTCGTAACGCCTCTGGGTCAACTGAGAATTCTATTTCTCAGACAACTCTTTGCCGCACGCCAAACAAACTTTCCACGAGCCATTATAATCCCTGTTACAACGCAAACAGATTAAGGGGTTGTCCGGGTTAGGCGGGGGTATTTTTTCCTCGAGTATGGTAAGACGGTTTCTCCCATGAACGATCAATCCTAGAAAATTACCAACAAAACTAGTAGCACAAGCATACATGACCAAAAGGACACTAAAACCCCGAGAAGGGTTATGTGGGCTGAAGTCTTGAATTAAAAGACGTGAGCAAAACACCGAAGCATACAAAAGCGGTGCAACAAAAACATAAAACACTTGGATTCTATAACTTATAAAATCATTCTTCACAAATAATGCAAAAATAAAACTAATGCCACCGATCACCGCTAACAGAGCAAAAACATTAATAATGTTGCTAATTTTAAAAAAAAAGAAACCACTTAAAGCAGAAAACAAAACTCCAACCAAAACACTCACTAACACCCCCTACTTTCCTAGGCTATCTGATTAAATGGTGAACCGGTGTCAGTCCTTGACATTTGACATCAACTTTTTAACTTATCCTCCTTAAAAATACTTTGGAATCACCCCAATAAGCAAGGTAAGCAATCGAGTTAAAGTCTCTATAGAAATTTTTGAGCGTTTCAAAATGCTTCTTAGTGTCCCCGGAGCTAATTCTTTGTGATTGGGCACAACAGCGGTCAGCGTAATCTCTGAAGTTTTCTTTTGAAGGACAATGTGACTGCCGCGCTGACGAACTACGGAAAAACCCTCCTTCTCAAGAACTTTGATAAGGTCTGTCGCGGAAACAACCGGTAGACGCACGCAGAATCAGGCGGAAACTTCGAAAGTGGTGATAAACGGAGGCTCGGTCGTCGTGGGAATTTCTTTGGGATCCGCAGTTTCCAAGAAAAGCTCGACTGCCTCACGAAGATTTTTTACCGCTTCTTCAATAGTCTTTCCCTGGCTAGCAATATCAAATTGGGGACACTGCGCGACATACCACTCCCCCTCACGTTCAATGATAGCAGGCAATCGATAGGTCATTGGGCTCTCCTTTTCGAAGAATACCATGCGTTGACCAGACCGTCAACTGGAGACCATCCAATGTGATCCATACCACCCCCCATTCTAGTCAGTCGCTGTATACTAAAGACTCTTCCCGGATTGGTAGAGAGCGACGAGGTCGTCATAGCCGCCGAGGGGCTTGCCGTCGGCGAAGATTTGGGGGACGGTTTCACGACCGCCGGACATTTGGACTAATTTTCGGCGCAGATCGGCGTCATCGGAGACGTCGATTTCAACAAACTCAATTTTTTTGGCTTTTAGGAAATTTTTGGCGGCGTGGCAGTAGGGACAATATTGGGTGGTGTAAATCTCAACTTTTTTTGCCATCGACGAGTCCTGCAACTTCTTTAAGCTTCCTGACTTCATCGGCGCGAAGCTCTCTTTTCTCTCCGGGCTTCATGGTCCCAAGCGAAAGTGTGCCATAGTCAGTCCTCTCAAGATCGATAACCCGATGACCGATACTTTCAAATATCCGGCGGATCTGCCGCTTTTTACCTTCGTGAAGTACGATGCGAAGCCAAGTCTCTTTGGAGCCTGTTTTTTCGATATCAATTTTGCAGGGAGCGGTCTTTCCCTCTTCAAGCATCACACCCTTCTCAAGTTTCTGAACTTCTTCTTGAGTGACAATTCCCTTTACCCGGGCATGATATCTTTTTTTGACGCCAAACTTGGGATGGGTGAGTCGAAAAGAAAGCTCACCGTCGTTGGTCATCAGAAGCAGTCCTGTCGTATCGCGATCCAAGCGGCCCACAGGAAAAAGCCTCTCCTGAATCCCGCCAAAAAACTCAGCCACGGTGTGCTCGGCAAAAGGATCCTGCATCGTGGTCATGACATTTTTGGGTTTATAGAATAGAAAGTATCTTTTTTGTTGGAAAGCATCTCGGGTAAATTCGTGGCCGCTAACTTTAATTTCGTCTTTTTGGGCATCGACCCGAAAACCTTTTTCACGGACGACTTCGCCGTTGACGGTCACCTTTCCCTCTTCAATCAGAGAGACGACCCCACGGCGGCTGGCAATACCAAAGCGCGCTAAAACAACTTGCAGCCGCTCAGTTTCTTTCTTCTTTTCGGGCATACAGACTCCGGTTACTCCGCCTGGCGTTTGACGCGCTTTCTTTGGACGGGATCCAAAAGGCGTTTGCGCATACGAATATTTTTGGGCGTAACTTCCACCAGCTCATCCGGACCGATATATTCAATGGCAAGCTCAAGATTCAGCTCGCGTGGAGGCGTTAAAACCAGCGCATCATCCGAACCTGACGAGCGCATGTTGGTCAATTTTTTGGTTTTGCAGGGACTTAAATCCAGATCTTCATCGCGTGAATTCTCGCCAATAATCATCCCCACATAGACATCCACACCCGCACCGACAAAAAGCTCGCCGCGTTCCTGGGCATTGCAAAGACCGTAGGCATTGGACTCCCCGGCTTCGCTGGCCACAAGCGATCCGTGAGGCAGTACGGTAAAACCACCTTCTTGGAGATCGCGATATTCATCAAATACGTGATGCATGATGGCTGTGCCACGGGTCTTGGTCATCAGAGCCCCTTTAAGACCGATGACCCCTCGGGTTGAAATCTGGTACTCCAAATGCAATTCACCTGTCGGTGTCTGGGACATATTTTTCAAAACCGCTTTACGACGACCGACTTCCTCGATAATGGCTCCCTGATAGCTGGAAGGCACATCAATGACTAAAAACTCAAAGGGTTCTTGCTTCACCCCATCTTTTTCATGCAAAATCACCTGCGGCTGGGAAACCTGAAGCTCAAAACCTTCACGACGCATCGTCTCGATCAAAATCGCCAAATGCAGCTCACCCCGACCTGAAACTAGAAAAGTATCCGCGCTTTCGGTTTCCTCGACACGTAAAGAAACGTTGGTCTCAAGCTCTCGGAAAAGCCGGTCACGAATCATACGAGAAGTGACGTATTTTCCTTCGCGACCCGCAAAAGGGCTGGTGTTCACACCGAAAGTCATCTGCACCGTGGGTTCATCAATCTGTAAAGGCGGCAGCGGCGCTGGGTTGATAGGGTCGGTGATAGTTTCGCCGATACCGATGCGCTCAAAACCTGCGATGGCGACGATGTCCCCGGCCTCAGCACTCTCCACTTCGGCCCGGTCCAAACCTGAATAAGTCAAAATATTGGTGATTCTGGAAACCGTTTCGGTGCCATCACGATGAATCAAAAGAGCGTTATCTCCTTTGCGGGCAACACCCCCTGTGATTTTTCCAATTCCCATTTTCCCTTTGTAGGTATCCTGAAAAAGGGCCAAAACTAAAAGTTGAAAGGGGTCCTCTACTTTGGAGGAAGGCGGTGGAACTTCTTTGACAATCACATCCAAAAGCGCGTCGATATTATCCGAAGGGTTTTTCATATCCGTCGTCGCCGTGCCCTTGAGCGCTGAAGCGTACACGATGGGAAAATCCAACTGTTCGGGACTGGCGTTGAGCTCGCAAAAAAGATCAAAAGTCCGGTTTTCAACATCTTCGATCTGTGAATCAGGGCGATCAACTTTGTTGATAACAACAATCGCGCGGTGGCCAAGCTCCAGCGCTTTTCTTAAAACAAATCGTGTCTGAGGCATCGGACCATCCTTGGCGTCAATCACCAAAAGAACGCCATCCACCATACGAAGGGTACGCTCCACTTCCCCACCAAAATCTGCGTGGCCCGGCGTATCCACGATGTTAATTTTATAATCTTTGTAAATAACACTGGCATTCTTAGCGCGAATCGTGATCCCGCGCTCACGCTCCAAATCCATGGAATCCATGACGCGCTCACCCATGTCTTGAATATTACGATGGACCCGCGTCTGACGCAAGATCGCGTCCACCAGCGTTG
Organism: uncultured Planctomycetia bacterium; assembly: GCA_964497635.1. Lineage (GTDB taxonomy): Bacteria > Omnitrophota > Gorgyraeia > 2-02-FULL-51-18 > 2-02-FULL-51-18 > CAMDWQ01. Next base: position 4,922 of record CAZCDB010000037.1, read on the forward strand.
TTTTTCCATGATCCACGTGCGCGATGATGGCAATGTTACGAAGATTTTGACTCGACATAAATTTTCTACTTTTCTTAAAATAAAAAGTTGTTAATTAGTTCAAAATAAAAAAGACCGCGAATAAACCCAATCCGCAGCCTCACGATTTCCGATAGACCCACTACGTTTTGAAGGCCAGATCATAGACAATTCCCCTCGAAAAGTCAAGGAATATGGTATCCTATGGCCATGTTAAAACTTAAGTCTCTTGAACTCAAATCCAATGTCATCTCCTCCCCCATGGCCGCCTGTACTGACCTGGCGTATCGGCTGATTTCACGGGAGTATGGGCTGGAGTTTTGCTTTCTGGAAATGGTCGCCGCGGAGTCCTTGATCCGTGATAACAAAACGACGCAGGAACTGATGAAAACAATCCCTGAGGATAAGCCTCTGGGGGCTCAGCTGGTCGGCTGCCGCCCAGAAGCCATGGGAGAAGCCGCGGCTCGGGTTGAAGCCATGGGATACGACCTTCTAGACCTAAACCTTGGTTGCCCCGTCCCCAAAGTAGCGGGCAAAGGCGCGGGCTCTGCCCTTTTGGCACGACCAGACGAGTGTCGTGAAATTTTCACCGCCGTTACTAAAAATGTAAAAAAAATCCCTGTCACGGTCAAAATGCGCTTAGGTGTGAGCGACCCCTCCGGCGATGAAGCAGCGCGTGTCGCCAAAATCGCCCAAGACTGCGGTGTGAGCGCCATCTCCGTACATGGCCGCACACGAGTCCAGGGCTATTCGGGCACAGCCAACTATCACTCGATCCGCCGCGTCAAGGAGGCTGTCCAAATCCCTGTCTTTGGAAACGGAGATGTTCTAAACGGCGCTGATGCCCAAAGAATGCTTGAAATTACCGGTTGTGATGGCGTCATGATCGGTCGGGGAGGACTGGGAAATCCTTGGATTTTTAAAAGCGTAGAGAGTGTGATCGCGGGCAAAGGGCTTCTTCCGGAGCCCTCCAGCGAAGATAGAAAAAAAGCGCTTCTGCGACATATGGAGCTTGAGCTACTTTATCGGGAAGAGCGTACGGTCTTAGTCTATATGCGCCGTATTGCGGCCTGGTACTTCAAAGGACTTCCGGGGGTTGTAGAATTTCGTGGGAAGCTCAACACCACCCAAACCATCCAGCAGATTCGCGACTTGATCCACGAGTTTAGAATTGTTGAGGGATTGGTTCCCGACAAAAATCCTGAAGAAAATTTAACGACTGATTTTTAAAACTTTGTACTTCAGAACTCCAGCAGGAATCTTGATCTCCGCAATCTCATCCACCTTAAGACCCAGAAGACCCTTGGCAATCGGCGAAGTCACCGAAATCATTCCCGCATCAAAATCAGCCTCATCTTGAGGAACAATGGAGTAGGTAAACTCTTCTTTGTTTTTTAGATCCAAAAGTAAAACCTTTGCGCCGATAAACACCTGATCCTTGGCAATCTTGGATTCATCAATGATCTGGGAGCGTGAGAGCTTATCTTCCAGAACAAGAATATTTCTCTCATTCATCGCCTGATTGTTTTTGGCGGCATCATACTCCGCATTTTCTTTGAGATCACCAAAAGCTCGCGCCCGAGCGATGTCCTCGGCAATCTCGCGTCTCTTGGTAGTCTTTAAGGTCTCTAGCTCTTTGACAAGCTTATCGTAACCTTCTCTAGACATTGGAACTTTATCACTCATAACATCTCCGCATTAGAGCCTTTAGAATAAAAGATTTTCCCGGTTTAATCAAACGATTAATCTTTTGACTGTCTCGATCGGAAGGCCGACCGCATTGGAAAATGATCCAGAAACCTCCTCCACCACCCCACCCTGCTTGACTTGAATGGCATAGGCTCCTGCCTTGTCTAGCGGATTTACTTTTTTAAAATAGCTTCGGATTTGATCGGTGGACATCGCCTTGAGCCGCACCTTAGTTTTTTCAACAAACACGCGGCGACTCTTGATCTTTCCGCTGTGCATTTCAAGTACTGCCACGCCCGTATACACCTGGTGCCAGCGCCCTTGAAGACTCCCCAAAATCTTAAAAGCCTCTTTCATGTTCCGGGGCTTTCCGATGATTTTTTTATCCCAATACACAATGGTATCCGCAGATAATATTTTTCCATTCAAAATCAGTTTTGCCGCCGACACCGCTTTCCCTAGCGCATGGATCCGGACAAGCCGTGCGGGACCTGCACCCGGGATCCTTTTCTCATCGTACTTTGGCAAAAGAATGCGAAAGCGCACACCCATCTCCCGCAAAATCTTTTTTCGCCGTGGAGACGTCGAGGCTAAATAGACCATGCCGAAAAACTCTTAGCAAGAGCACGACCCGCCACCGTCCCCGAAGACCAAGCCCATTGGAAGTTAAATCCTCCGATACGCCCCTCCACATCCACAATCTCTCCGGCAAAATAAAGCCCCGGGACCAGACGAGATTCCATGGTCTGATGCCGGATTTCTTTTAAGTCCACCCCTCCCGCCGTCACCTCCGCCTTTTTGTAACCCACAACCCCCGTGACCCCTAAGGGTGCTTGACGCAAACACTCTAAAATTTTTCTTTTATCGGCCCGAGAAAGCTTGGAGAAAAGCGCCTCCGGATCCAGATTGTTTTTCTGGATAAAAACATCGACAAAGCTTTGCGGCAAATCAAACTCCACATCCAAGAAATTTTTAAGCCAGTGCTTGGAAATCGAAGTGGATTTGACCAAAGCCTCCACCGTCGCCTCATCCATCCCTGGAATAAAATTGGCCCTGATCTCTGGTTGATCTTCTTTGGGGCAGGCCGCAAAATGACGGCTGATATCCAAAGCAACAGGTCCGCTGTAGCCAAAATGGGTAAATAGCAGGGCTCCTCGCGCCGTTGCCGCCTTCTTCCCCTGACGATAAAATGAAAGTTCTGTCTCCAAGGCCACACCCGATAAAGACTGCCACGCCTCATCCCCAGATAAAAGAGGTGTCAATGCCGGAAAAGTATCTACCACATGATGGCCCAAGCTCTCGGCCATGCGAAGCCCGGTGCCATCGCTGCCTGTTTCAGGATAAGACAGTCCTCCGGTCGCCAAAACAACTCGCCGTGTCTGCCAAGATTTGCCCAGAGTATCTTCCAAAACAAAACCTTCATCCAACGCTTTAATACGTTCAATCTTGACCCCGGTCACAAGCTCAATTTCCAAGCGATGAGCTTCGCGGACAAGCGCCTCTAAAATTGTTTTTCCCGAATGAGTGGTCGGAAAATATTTTCCTGTCGGCTCCAAAACAAGCTCAACGCCCAGCTCTTTAAAAAAATCGATGGTTTTTTCTGAAGGAAAAGCTTCCAAGACATGTTTGATAAAATGCCGGGCGCCCCCCTGATAATCCTGGGCAAAAACTTGGCGATGGGTGACATTGCAGCGCGTGCCACCAGAGATCAAAATTTTGGCGCCGATTTTGGTGCGTGTATCCAGCAAAAAGACTTTAAGAGAAGGCTTTTCACGCTTGGCCATGATCGCCGCAAGAAAACCAGCGGCCCCAGCACCCACCACAATCACATCCATTAGAACTGTTTCTTTGCCACCAACATCGAGCCAGCGCCGGCCAGTCGCTTGATATCAATCCAGGGATTTTGAGAATGAAGCATGGCAAAAGTAAACCGTTTAGGTGAAGCGTAGTTGGTTCCCGCAAAGGTATGGCGGGATGCAAAGGTCCACCCGGTCTTCCCCTTCACAAGACCCGGCGTCTTCCAAAGCATCTTGTTGTGTGTATACAGTAAAATCCGCCGGAAATCGCTTCCATAGATTACCGCTTTTGTGACAGCCATCATTTCGTCGATACGACGATCTCGGGAGGCATACCACATCAGACGAGAAAGATCATAAGCCGTCGAATACTGATGAAGGCGTTTTTTTCCTTTAGGTCCGGGAAGGCCCGTGGCATTGATAAATTTGGTGTTTTTAAGTCCCAGGCTCTGAGCTTTTTGATTCATCAGGATGACAAAGTCTTCTTCGCTGCCAGAAACAGCCTCGGCCAGCACAACCGCCGCATCATTAGAAGAAGCGACCAGCACCGCCAAAATTAAATCCTTCACACGATAACGGACACCCACTCCCAGTCCCGCCTTGCTAGGAGAAACATTAAAAGCATTTTGACTGGCAACGATCTGTCTTTCTAGGGGCAGCATTTCAAGCGCTAGGAGGGCCGTCATCACCTTCGTCGTTGATGCCGGCGGAAGACGTAAATGAGGGTTTTTAGAAAAAAGGATGTGGCCTGTGTTGACATCCATGATCACCGCAGCGCGTGCGGATAACGCTAGTGTCTTGTAAGGTCTGGCAAAAACAGGGGTTGTTTGCCAGAGAAGGAAAGTGGCAACAAGAAAACTTGCAAAAAAAGGAAAAAACCGCTGACGCGCTCTCACCCTTAAAATCTTGTACTAACGCTAGGGTCGCCGTTGTCGTTGAAGCCGACAGAAGTAGAATCGTCTTGATAAAAAGAGGGTTTGGGATCGCTTTGATTCATCCAACGCTCGATCGAAGCCACCTCCGGATCATTGCTGGAAACGGTGGTGTTGGGGCCCTTGGCCCATCCCGTGGAAGTTCCCGCCATTAAAAACAAAAACAAAGAAGCCGCTACCGCTTTCTTTCTCAAGTTGGCGATCCGCAAGTCTCCGTGCTCATCCACCAGCAAGTGTTTCTTTCCCAAACGATCCCGGGTAAAGGCCTTGGCTTCATGGACCTCTTCCTCATGAACATCGACAAAGTTGTGGATGCTCATATGGGCTTTAAACTCCAACTTATTAAGCGAACGGTGTGTTGACATGGGCGTATTTTATCATAAAAATTTTTTCCGCAAAAGATTTTATGCTAGAATATTTTTACTTATGAACCAGGATCCTATCTTAGAAAAAGTCTGTTCCGTTTGCGGCGGCCGCGAGTCCGTTGACATTGAAACGGTGACCAATGTCGTTCCCAAACCGGATGAAATGTTTCCCGTCCTTCTTTGCAAAAAACACAAAAAATCTTTACAGGAAAAAACTCTCGACATCACATTGGATGCCAGCGGTAAGCTGGTGTTTACCTTAAAGAAAAAAACGCTTTAGGATTTTAAGCGGCTCAACCCCCTAAATAGGCGCTTCGAATCGCAGGATTCTTTTCAAGCTCCGAGGCTTTGTCTTCCAAAACAATAGAACCCGTCTCAATCACGTAGGCGCGATGAGCAATCTTGAGCGCCATGCGGGCGTTTTGCTCTACCAGAAGGATGGTCATCCCTTGTTCGTTTATTTTTTGAATCATCTTAAAAATGGACGAAACAAATAAAGGGGCCAGCCCCAAAGAAGGCTCATCCAAAAGCAACATCGAGGGTCGTGACATAAGCGCCCTGCCGATCGCCAGCATCTGCTGCTCACCCCCGGAAAGTGTGCCCGCCTTCTGACGCGCCCTCTCTTTAAGAATGGGAAAAAGCTCGAAAATAGCTTCAAGATCTTTTCTGATTTCCTCTTGGTCGCGACGGATAAAAGCTCCTAGCTGTAAATTTTCAAGAACATCTAATTTTTGGAAAATTTTACGCCCCTCCGGAGAATGTGCAATCCCCAACTTCACAATCTCTTCAGGTAAACAAGTGTGAATCATTTTGCCCTGAAAATAAACTTCTCCCGTTACCGGTCTCACCAGCCCTGAAATCGTCTTGAGCATTGTCGTCTTCCCCGCACCATTGGCCCCCAAAAGCGCAACAATCTCTCCTTGTTTCACAGACAAAGAAACTCCTTTAAGACAATCTACTTTTCCGTAACGCGTATGAACGTGTTTCATCTCTAGGAGCATCTCATTCTTCTCCAAGATAGGCTCGAATCACACGTGCATTTTTTTGAATCTGATCCGGCGTCCCTTCAGCAATTTTTTGCCCCTGATCCATCACCACCACCCGCTCCGAAAGCGGCATCACCACCCGCATGTCATGCTCAATTAAAAGAATGGCGATTCCGCGCGCTTGTATCCTGCGCACCAAAAGCGATATTTCTTCTTTTTCGGAAGGATTCATCCCCGCCACCGGCTCATCCAAAAGCAAAAGTTTTGGATCTGAGGCCAAGGCTCGCGCAATCTCGAGCCTTTTTTGATTTCCGTAGGAAAGATTGGCAGCCACTTCCTGGGCCTCTGCCAAAAGTCCGATCCACTCCAAAAGTTCCAGAGACCGCTTCTCTATCTTTTTTTCTTCAACATGATATCGCCGGGTTCTTAAAAAAGCGTCCCAAAGCCCAGAGCTTGTGCGTGCATGCATCCCCACGGCCACGTTTTCAAGCAAAGTCATATTTTTAAAAATCCTCAAGTTCTGAAAAGTCCGCGCCAGTCCTTTGCGTAGAATCTTGTCACTGGAAAGCCCGCAAAGATTCTCTTTTCCCCCATGAAATAAAATTTGCCCCTCATCCAACGGCATTAAACCCGTGATGCAATTAAAAAATGAGGTTTTTCCCGCGCCGTTGGGACCGATCAAACCGACAATCTCTCCCTCTCGAACCGAAAGGCTCATGTCCTTTAAGGCATGAACACCCCCAAATCGTTTTGAAAGTCCTCGCGCCTCAAAAAGAGTTTTCATGATGCCTCCCTTGAGCGCCTAAAATTCCTTGCGGCCTGAAAATCATCACCAAAATCATGAGGACACCAAACAAAAGCATACGATACGCCGCAAACTCACGTAACATTTCAGGTAAAAAACCTAAAACAATAGCACCAAGAGCCGCACCCCAGATATTACCCATCCCGCCCAAAACCACCATGGCCAAAATAAGCACTGAGAGCACAAAATCAAAACTATCGGGTGTGATAATCGTCTGTTTTGCCGCAAACACTGCCCCCGCGGCACCCGCAATAAAGGAGCTGATCCCAAAAGCGCAAAGCTTCACCTGGACCACCGGAATCCCCATGCAAGAAGCCGCCAACTCATCCTCGCGGATAGCCACCAGCGCCCGACCAAACTTAGAATCCATAATCCGAAATAGAAAAAAAGCGGTCAGAGCCACCAAAATCAGAACCAAATAATAATAAGGTGTGGGATTGACTGAAAATGTCCATGGCACCCAGCGCAGTCCTTGGTCAAAGCTTGGCAACCACACCACAGGCCGGGCGATCCCCAGGAGACCATTGGGTCCCCCCGTCCAACCACTTAAGTTGTTAAACGCAATGCGCACAATCTCTCCAAATCCAAGAGTTGTGATGGCAAGATAATCCCCGCGAACACGGATTGAAGGGAGTCCAATGACAAGACCTAGAACCATCGCCACAAGGCCTGCGGCAGGAAGCCCCAACCAAAACGAGAGTTGTATTTTAAGAGACAGGAGCGCGTAGGTGTAAGCTCCAATGGCAAAAAAAGCGGCATAGCCCAAGTTTAAAAGACCCGCCGAACCCACCACCACATTCAGGCCCATCGCCAACAGAATATACAGCCCGACCCCTGTCGCTAAATCCAAATGATAGGCATTTTTATCAACAAGCGGAAATAGGGCCAATAAAAGAAAAAGGATGGGTGCCTTTTTTATCCCGCCCATCAGACTTTCTCCGGAAGGTTTTCACCCATAATCCCAGAAGGTTTAAACAGTAAAACAGCTCCCAGGAGGATAAAAGCAAATACGTCTTTCCACTGGGAAGAGATGTAGCCGGCCCCCAGCCCCTCAAAGACTCCTAGCAGGACACCTCCAACCATGGCTCCCGGGATCGAGCCGATCCCCCCAAACACCGCCGCCGTAAAAGCCTTCAGACCCGCCAGATACCCGTCATGGAAATTGATGCTGCCATAGTTTAAAGCAAAAAGAGATCCACCGACGGCCGCCAAAGCAGACCCCAACATAAATGTGGCTCGTATCATCTGATTGATGGAAATTCCTACCAATCTTGCCGCATCCGGATTTTCAGCGGTGGCGCGCATCGCTTTCCCGGTGCGAGTGTTTTTAACAAACCACGTCAGAAAAAATAGAAGCGATACTGAAACCAAGAAGATCAAAACCTGCATCAGAGAAAATGAGACAGGTCCCAATTTCCAGCGAAGCATGGGAACAATATCAGGAAGACTCTGCTCTTTAGAACCGTAAATAAGCATCACCGCATTTTGAAGAAAGAAGGAAACGCCAATCGTTGTAATCAGCGCTGTGAGCTTAGGCGCTTGTCGCAAAGGCCGGTAAGCAATCCTTTCGATAAAAGCCCCTAAAATTGCGGAACCTAGCATTGAAAAAAGGAGAAGAAATAAAAGTGTTGCCCAAAAAGGCGCCCCAGGTAGCGCGACCAGAAAGAGACCGATCGCCGTCAGCGCTAGATACGCGCCCACCATAAATACTTCCCCATGAGCAAAATTGATGAGCCCGATCACGCCATAGACCATGGTGTAACCTAAGGCTATCAGCGCATAGACCAGGCCGATCGTTAAACCGTTGAGCAACTGATTTAAAAATAAGGTAAGTGCGGGGTTCACTGAATCTCTTTGATAAAAACAAACTTTCCTTTTTCCACTTTAAATACACCCACGCTCTTGCCGATAGCATCCCCTTTGGAATCAAAATTAATCACACCTAAAATCCCCGGATAATCTTTCATTTTTTTCATCTCAGACAAGATAGCCTCTCGGTCCGCTTTCCCCGCACGCCGAATCGCCTCAATCAGCACGTTCATCGCTTCATAGCCGTAGGCTGAAAAAGACCCGATCTCTCCAAAACGCGCCTCGTACCGCTTCACAAAATCCTGGGCAGCCGGCAAAGAATGAGGGTCCACCCCCAGCATGGTCACATAAATACCCTCAGCCAAAGTGGGTGTGATGAGCTGGATCAGAGTCACATCAAAGACTCCATCTCCCCCCATCCAGACCGCCTCAAGACCCATTCGCTTGGCCTGTTTGACCAAAAGCGCCATTTCCGGGTAAACCCCACCATAATAAATAAGCTCGGGCTCTAGGGACTGAATTTTGGCTAAAAGCGGAGAAAAATCTTTCTCCCCTTGGGCAATACCATCATGACTGAGCACAACACCACCCATTTTTTTAAATGTCTTTTCAAAAACATCCGCAAGTCCCTGCCCGTATGTTGTTTTATCATCAATAATGGCGATTTTTTTGATTCCCAAGTCCCCGGTCACAAAAGCCGCAGCCGCCGGTGCTTGGACATCATCCGTGGCGCAAATACGAAAAAAAGTATCAAAGCCTTGTTTGGATATCTCTGGGTTGGTAGAAGCAGGCGTAATCTGTGTCAATCGACTCTCACGATATATTGAAGAAGCGGGCTTGGTGCAGCTAGAGTTAAAATGACCCACCACTCCCACAACAGATGAATCCGCCCCTAATTTATTGGCTAAGAGTACTGCCTGTGTCGGATTGCTTTGGTCATCCGCCTCGATCAATTTCAGTCGGACATCCCCAAACACGGGACCCTTGGCATTCGCGTCTTCAACCGCCATGCGTGCGCCCTGAACCATTCCTATCCCGATGTAGGCTTGGGGTCCTGTCAGAGGCCCTGCCACGCCAACACTGACCTCATTTTTTTTCTCACCAAAACCACAAAAGGCGATCAAAGACAACAATCCCAGAAAATAAACTATTTTTTTTGACATCTCTCTCTCCAGTAAAAAAGCCCCCGGTTTTTGCCGAGGGCTTTTTAAATACGCTACTTAATGAGCAATCTTAAGAGTTGGCAGCCGAAACATCCGTGGTTAAACCCGCAGAAGCCGCCTGCATCGCCGCACCCCCTAAATGAGCCGACAAAAGCGCCCAAGTCTTAGGACCCACTTTTCCGTCGGCCTTGAGATTGTTCTGTGTTTGAAACTCAATAATCGCCTGCTTGGACGCAGGACCCAGTTTGCCATCAATCTTTCCATTGTAAAGACCCAGATTCTTTAGAGCTGTCTGAATCTCTTGGTCATGAGAAAGTGCTTTGGTTGCAATAGCGCCTTCAAGCTCGGTCGCGCCCGCAGATACCGCCTGGCTGACAGGAGAATTTTCTATAGGAAGCGCTTCAAGAGATCCGGATTGGGTTGTGGTGCTCGCCACGGGAAGCTGAGATAGCTCTTCAGTGGTTGTGATAGGCGCCGCCGTTCCTGAATCAAAACCGGTGGTCGAAATACTCGTCTGCTCACTTGATTTTTTTGCACAACCAAACGCTGTCACCGAGAACGCCAACAAAAGCAATCCAACCCATACCCTGTTTTTCATCTGATTATCCTTTTTTGAAATTTTTTGAAGAATTAAAACGGAAGGTCCGTCACTTTCCGCATGGGAATTTACTATACACGCCCATTTTATCGCTTGTCAATAAGAGTTTCAGGTGCTCGCCTGGACCACCCTTTCCTTTTCTTACGTTCCAACTGGTCTTCTGGAAAATCAGTGCCCGTCACCCCGCTAGAAAC
>CAZCDB010000038.1:0-3572 GCA_964497635.1 uncultured Planctomycetia bacterium
CCGGGTTTGGTGAGAAGGGTGATGATTTCTTTGTAGTCTTTTAAAAGCTGGGCCAGAGGAAAAGAGGCGCTCTCGTTTAGCGCGGCGAAGAGTGGCTTGTATTTTTTTTCAAAATCCAGCGCTTTGGCCTGGGCTAGCGCTAGATCTGTTTGAATTTTTGGATCCTGGATGGAAGCGTAAAGATCGGAGAGATCCCAACGAACATTTTTAGCAAAATTTTCTGACATAAAACTCCTTAAGTTTTAATGAGAATGTCCGTGCTCACCGTGGGCGTGGCCATGTTCGAGTTCCTGTGCGGTGGCCTCACGCTGTCCTGTGATTTCTACGTCAAAAGTCAAATCTTCTCCGGCTAGAGGATGATTGCCATCCAAAGTCACTTCGGTCTCTTCGATCTCAACGACGGTAAAAATGGGAGAATGTTGGTCTGCGCCTCCACGGAACTTGTCTCCGATTTTTATTTCTTTAGAAGGAAGGGCGGACTTTGGGGCTTTAATGATCAATTCTTTATCTTTTATTCCATAGGCGCTGGCCGCAGCCACTTGAATTTTTTTCTTATCACCAACGTTTAATTTTAAAACTTCAATTTCAAGCCCCGGGATGATTTGTCCGGCGCCTTCCATAAACGTCAGAGGTCCACGCCCCTCCGAAGAGTCCAGCTTGTTTCCGGCGGTGTTGGTTAAAGTGTAGTGAAAAGATAATACGCGTGGCATGGGCCTCTCCTTTTTAAGTTTCAGATAGGGTAACATCCAACAGCTTCGGTTGTCGAATGAAATGGCTGGCTCCAATCCTCTAGACAAGAGAGAGATTACGGAGTAAGTTAAGAAGTGTTGAGGAGAAAACAATGAACGGTTCAGCGTTTCTATCCCAGGATTTTATGAGGAAGATAGCTCACTGCCTCGAAGAGGAAGAGTTGGATATTTATCTTTTGCTCATTTACAGCCTAAGCTCGGATGATATGAATTTTTTTGAAGAAAAAGACCGTCAGCGGGTACAGGAGATTTTTAAAATTCTTACCGAGGATACCAAAAGGCACTCGGAACTTTTGAGATTGATCGTAGAAACAGGAACACACGAATGAAAAGAAAATTTTATAAAGAGCTTTGGAGTGAACGTTTTGTAAAAATGCTTCGCTTGGAAGAGCAGAGCGTTGTGGATTACCAGGCACTTCTGGACGAAATCCAAAAAAATCATCCCGGACATGCGATGGTCCCTCATTTGCAGAGATTGGTGGGGGATGAGAAAAAACACGCCCTATTAGTCAAGGAGTTGCTAACAATTTTGGAGAGACAGGTCGTTTAAAGTGAAGCCTCTTGAGTGGCTGGTTTGCATCTTGTTGGGCTTGATGATTGGGTCAGGCTTTTATACATTTAAATATGCCAAAGGCCTCTCTTATTTGAGTAACGATCCTAAAGCGTGCGTCAATTGCCATGTGATGAACGATCAATACAATTCTTGGACCAAGTCGAGTCATCGCCAGGTGGCTGCTTGCAACGATTGTCACATTCCTCACCAATTTCCAATGAAATACATCGCCAAGTCCATGAACGGCTGGAACCACTCCAAGGCTTTTACCCTGCAAAATTTTGAGGAACCCATTCGCATCAAGCATGACAATTTGGTGAATTTACAAAAAAATTGTGTAGAATGTCATTCAACCCTTGTGAGTAACATCCAGGGGCATGAGCGCGCTCTGAAAGGTCAAGCGCGTTGCACGGAGTGTCATCGTTCTGTGGGACATATGAGCATCGACTAAAATGAAAAAAATATTTTTATATCTTCTGGTTATTTTCTTTACCGCTATCTTTACTGCGGGAATTCTAACCCTTCTAATGAATATCCGGGACCGCAAGGAAGAAGCCAAGCATTCTCACGTGGATGTTGTGGAGTTGGATGAGTCCACAACCGATCCGAAGGTCTGGGCCCGTAATTATCCTCGAGAGTATGACGGATACAAAAGGACGGTGGACCAGGAGCGTACTCGCTACGGGGGGAGTGAGGCTTTTTCAAAGCTGGATGAGGATCCTAGCTGGAGACGTTTTTTTGACGGCTATGCGTTTGGGGTGGATTACCGTGAGGAGCGTGGGCACGCCTATTCTCTGGAGGATCAGAAGGAGACTCTGCGTACCAAAGAATTTAAGCAGCCCGGCGCCTGTCTTCAGTGCCATGCCGGCGGGATGAAGCATGTGTATGAGAAAGTGGGGAACGGAGATATCCAAAAAGGTTTTGAGGCGGTGTGCAAAATGCCTCTCAAGGAGGCTTGGACCCATGTCCAGCATCCGATCTCCTGCGCGGACTGCCATGATCCCAAGACGATGGAGCTTCGCGTGACTCGTCCCGGGTTTATGAACGCGATCAAGCTCGTCAAAGAAAAAGAAGAGGGGATTAAAAACTACGACGTTAATAAAATGGCAACCCACCAACAGAAGCGCACTTTTGTTTGTGCCCAGTGTCATGTGGAATATTACTTCAAAGGGGAAGAAAAGCTTCTCACTTACCCATGGCATAAAGGGCTCAAGGTTGAAGACATAGAAGCTTATTATGATGAGGTAGGTCACGTCGATTGGAAACACAAAGAAACCGGAGCCAAGATGCTTAAGGCTCAGCATCCGGAATTTGAGATGTGGAGCCAAGGGATTCATGCTCGCAGCGGCGTCTCCTGCACGGATTGTCATATGCCCTACAAGCGCGAGGGGGCGCTGAAGGTCACAGATCATCACATTCGTAGTCCGCTTCTCAATGTTTCTAACGCTTGTCTGCAGTGCCATCATTTTTCTGAGAAAGAAATGGTCACTCGTGTTGAAAAAATTCAGGATCGCACCAGAGCTCTCTTGGACCGAGCCGAGGCCGCGGTGCTTGCTCTGATGGACGCGGTGAAGGAAGCAAAAGCAAAAGGCGCTACAGAAGCGATGTTGAAAACCGCATTGGATTTTCACCGAAAAGCGCAGTGGAGACTGGATTTTGTATCAGCCGAGAACTCAATGGGCTTTCACGCGCCTCAGGAAGTAGCACGCATCCTAGCGGAGGCGATTGACTACGCCAGACAGGGTGAGCAAATTGCCAAACTACTTGCCGCCAACCCCTCGATCGAAAAGGAAGTTAAAGACTACTTGGCAAAAGAATAAACTGGCGGAGAGACTGGGATTCGAACCCAGGAGCCCTTTCAGGCTACACGCTTTCGAGGCGCGCGCATTCGACCACTCTGCCATCTCTCCTAAATCTTTGAGTCAGAATTACTTCTCAAATGGCGTCCCGTGCGCTTTGGACGGGGCTGCCATATCTCCTAAAGAGAAAATATTATAGCCCATTTGGAGTGAGGTCACTACGGCTTTTTCGAAGTGATTTATGCTTGCCGGTTGCATTTGAAAAAATAGTGTTATAATTAAGTTGCCTGGGATGCGCGTGGATCATGAGCGTTTTTATAAGCGCGAATCCAATGTTAATTCAATCAGGGAGCTGGCTAGGATGCCGGTGAGCTAAACTTACTCCATGTAAGGAAGCCTAAAGGTGGTCCCGAGGTTCCCGCCCTAGTGAAAACGAGGGTTCAGCACTTCCGACGCGGCAGCACGGCATCT
>CAZCDB010000038.1:3672-9054 GCA_964497635.1 uncultured Planctomycetia bacterium
TAGCGGTTCGGATGCGGCCTAGCTCTCTCAAGGAGTACGTGGGGCAGACGCATATTTTGGGGCCGGGAAAACTTCTTACGCGGGCGATTGAGTCAGATCGGATTTCCTCCTTAGTTTTTTATGGGCCGCCGGGGACGGGGAAGACGACTCTGGCGACGGTCATTTCAAGTGAAACCCAATCTTTTTTTGAACCGCTCAATGCGGTGACCAGTAATGTCGCCGAAATTCGCAAAGTCATCGATCAGGCTAAAAAGCGTTTTGAATTAAAAAATCAAAAGACCATTCTTTTTATTGATGAGATTCACCGCTTCAGTAAATCCCAGCAAGATGTTCTCATGCCGGATGTGGAAAAGGGGAATCCGATTTTAATCGGAGCCACCACACACAATCCTTTTTTCTCTATTGTCTCAGCGCTTTTGTCACGATCTCTTGTGTTTGAGCTTAAACCTCTTTCCGAAGATGAAATCTTATCCGTACTAAAACGAGCTCTTGCGGATCCAGTTAAAGGCCTGGGTTTGCAAAAAATCAAGGCCGACGAAGAAGCTTTAAAATTTTTGGCTAAAATTTCGGATGGGGATGCCCGGAGAGCCCTCAATGCGCTTGATCTGGGTATTAGTACGACTAAAATAGAAGAAAGTGGGACCCTTTTCACCCTAAAAATAGCCGAAGAGTCGATACAAAAAAAGTCATTAGTCTATGATAATGAAGGAGATGGACACTATGATACTATTTCTGCCTATATTAAGTCCATGCGGGCGGGTGATTCGGATGCCGCCGTTTATTATCTGGCAAAAATGATCTACGCGGGTGAAGATCCTCGCTTTATTGCCCGGCGCCTTGTCATTTTTGCGGCTGAGGATGTGGGCAATGTGGATCCGCAGGCTCTGATTTTGGCCAATGCCGCGATGCAAGTGGCAGAATTTGTCGGAATGCCGGAGTGTCGAATCCCACTGGCGCAAGCCACGATCTATGCGGCGCGTGCTCCGAAATCAAAAGAGGCTTATTTTGCGATCGAGGAAGCTTTAAAAAATATCAAAGAAGGAAGAACTCTTGAAATTCCGGATCACCTAAAGAATAAGAGTATCAAAATCCCCACTCATTCCTTGACATAACTCCTTGATTTCTATAATATTAAATAAATTTATACAATTTGATGAGACCCTATACAAAGTTCTATAGAGAAAGTCTATATGTTGTGGTCCTCCTAAGCTTTGGAGGATCATTTTTTATTTCTAAAGATATTGCGTTTGCTGCAGAGGACAGTCTTTTATCTCTTCAACAAGACGTGTTGGCGGCGAAGCAAAAAACAGTAAGTCTTCAGGAAAAATCCGCGCAACTCCAACAGATGATTTCAACTCCGACAGCGGTAAAATTAAAACAAGACGCCGACAATTTGATGTCTGAATTGTCCCAGAGAGGGATTATTTCCAGCAGCTCCAAAGAGATCGCTCCCTCCCAGAAAATTGACGGCTCCAACTCGGCCAGTAAGCTAGACTATCCTTCTCCGCGCTCTTTCAAAGTCAAGCAAGGATTGGAACCGTATAAACCTTGGGTGCTAGATCCAATGCCAAAAGTTTTAGGTTTTGGTGTGAAGGATTACTCGGGTCGATTGACGGAAGGGCAGGCGGCCTACAAAGTGGCAGTCGCCGACGGGAAAATTTCAATCAAAGAAGCGGTTGCCATCGCCTCTGCCAACAGCATTCAGGCGGAAGCATTGCAGAAAAAAGTAGAGGTTGCGCGAGCAAAACTGACCGAAGCGCGTCGAGCGCTGTTGCCAACCGTTCAATTTCAATACGAAGATAACGGCGGGCGCAACCCTGGTGGATCCGGCGGCAATCGTTTGTACAAGGGCCGTAATAAAAAAGTAAATATCAATCAACCTTTGTACTACGGTGGCGAGCTTGTTTTGACGGTAAAGCAGGCAGAGGAAAATGTTAAATCCGCGCAGGCGGATCTTGAGAAAGCCAAAGGGGAATTGGCTCAGCAGGTCGTTTCTGCCTATTATGTAGTGGTCAAAAATGAATATCATGTGCAGTATCAGATTGACGCGCTTAAAGAAGTCTCCGAGTTGTATAAGGTCATTCAGGCAGCGCATGCTGAAGGACTGATTCCTCAGCTGGATTATCTCAATGCGGAGTCACAGTTTCACCAGGCTTCTTTTTCTGTGGAGTCGACTTACAGCGATTTGCGCACGGCTTATCTGACGCTTCGTCAGTCCATGAACTTAGAGTCTGAAGAAGATTTGCTCCTTGATCTGAAGCTGGATATTCCAAAAATTGACGCGGATTACAAGAAGCTGGTGGAAGTTGCCATGGAAAATAATCCGGAGATCTTATCCAAACAGCTAGCGTTTTTGTCTGCCCAAGACGGAGTCGCCATCTACGAAGCCAAGAAGAAGCCGCGCTTTGATCTGCGTGGCTCCTACGGGTATTTGGGCGAGCATTTTACGGATTCAGAAGCTCAGACCGATGAAGATCAGGAAAAGCTTCCCCAAAAAAGAGAATGGTTTGCGGGGATTCGCGGCAGCATTCCTTTTGGTGCGAACTCGATGGAGTTTGATATGGTCAAGCACCAGTATGGACCCACGGTTTCAGCCTTTCAAGGATCAACGGATTGGCGGCGTTCTTGGAAATTTAATTTGCTGGATAAGTTTCAAGACATCACGGATGCCAAGAATGCCGAGGCGGTTCTAAGTCAGGCGGAAGCGGATTGGCAAAAGGCCAGAAACGACACGGCGTTTAAGCTGAAGGAAGCTTTTTATTCCATGCAGAAGGCCTTGATTCAGATTGATTCAACGATGGCGCGAATCCGGTATCAGGAGAAGCAGAACGGGATCTTAAAATACACGACTAGTTTACAAGAAACGCCTGCTGCCAATTATCTGGAGGGTTTGAGTGAGCAAGTGTCCAATCGTTTTGCTTTTATCCAAGCAGTGACCGATTATCATGTGGCCATTGCCAATATCGGAGTGGCCTGTGGAGATCCATTTTATTTTGAAAAGGAAAAAAAATAATCTATGAAAAAAAATCTCATCTGGATTACTGGTTTCTTGGTCGTGCTTGTCTTGGTTTTTATGATGAAGGATCGCGTGGCTTGTGTGAGCGGTTTTCCGGTGCTGAAGAACCCCAAGAAGGATATCGAAGCCAAGAAAGTGGAAGCGGTGCCTCTACCGGTCAAGGTATACAAGGTTTCGCGCGTCAGTTTTCGCGACACGTTACCGGCTTTGGGGACCATCAAGGGTTTTCGGGAATTTGACTTGAAGTTTGCGACCCAGGGAAATATTGAATACATCAATTTTAAAGAGGGGGAGCGGGTCACCCAAGGAGATATTATTGCAAGTCTGGATCAGAAAGAGGCACTCCTAAAGCTTGAATACGCGAAGCTTGAGTATGAGAAGCAGTCCAAGCTCTTTGAATTGGGCTCGACCGTTGAAACCAAGATGAAGCAGAGTCAGTTGGAGTATCAGTCGGCCAAGGCGGAGCTTGATAAAACCAATTTGGTCGCTGTCAGCGACGGCTATGTGGGGGCGATTGAAACGGATAAGGGTGCTTTTGTGACATCCCAGGATAAGATCGGAACTTTTGTGGATACCAAGGATGTGTTTGTGGAATTTGGTGTCATCGAAAAAGACATCGCCAAGGTCAAGGAAGGGCAGAATGTCGAAGTAACCCTGGATTCTTTTCCGGATAAAGTGTTTAAGGGCCAAGTGGATTCAGTATCTCCCATTATCGAAGGTCGCTCGCGAACACTCAAGATTCGCTCCAAGCTTCCCAACGCGGATGACAAGATGAAGCCCGGGATGTTTGGTCGTGTGAGCGTTTTGGTTTACGAAAAAGAAGATGCCCTGGTAATCCCAAGCTCAAGTTTCAAGAAAAAAGAAGACAAGTACCTGGCTTATGTGGTCCATAGCGTTGATGAGGCGGATGCGGGTGTTCCTTCTGCAGAAGAGTTGGCTGCTTCTGAAAATACCCTATCAGAAGGGGATCAGGCGCCGGTCGCGCCACCGGTGAAGGAGAAAGCAAGCGCTTTGCAGGCTCCTGAGGACAATAAGACAACGATTGGCACAGTCGAAGTACGACCCATTGAGATTGCCTACGCGACGCCAGATGCTGTTGAGATCAAAGAAGGACTTGAAGAAGGCGATACTATCATCGTGGATGTTGAGCAGGAACTGGAAGATAAGGCCAAAGTAGAAATTACCGAAACTCAGGAAGGTATTTTTTAGTTTTCAATGAGTCTTCCTGAAGTCTCAATCAAACGACCCGTAACCACGCTCATGGTGACGCTGGCCGTCATTCTTTTCGGCGTTATTTCGTTAAAACTTCTCCCCCAAGAATTATTTCCACCGATCACTTATCCTCAGTTATCGATTGTCACTCCTTATGAAAATGCGGCCCCGGAAGAAATCGAAACGCTGATCACTCGTCCTATCGAAGAAGCGGTGGGAGGGATCTCCGGTCTTCGTCGCGTCACTTCAACTTCGCGCGAGGGACTCTCCCTGGTCATGGTCGAGTTTGGATGGAATCAGAACATGGATTTCGCTTCTTTGTCTGTTCGTGAAAAAATCGATCTGATTAAAGAGCGTCTGCCGCGCGATGCTGCGGAGCCGATTGTGATGAAGTTTAATCCTTTTGATTTGCCGGTACTTACCTTTAGTATTTCTAGCTCCGAAAAAACGCCTGTCCAGCTTCGTGAAACGGCCCGTAAATGGTTTAAAGATGAAATTGAAAAAATCCAAGGGGTGGCTTCTGCCAGTATTTCAGGAGGGGCTGAAGAGCAGATCCTGGTTGATATCGATCAGGCCAAGCTTCGAGCGGCCGGTGTGGCCATCAATGAAGTCTCAGACTCCATCAATCAAGCCAATCTAAACTATCCTGGCGGAACCATTAAAGAGAGCTTCTACGAGTACTTGGTCCGCACGATGGGTGAGTTTAAATCGGTGGATGAAGTGGGGCAGGTGCCCATCAAGCGCGAAGATCCTCCCGTTGATCAGAAAAATTATCTCGCGCGCGAAGCCGCGGCCAAAAAGCCCTCCAATCGCCTTGTCCTGCTCAAAGACGTGGCGGATATTACCCGGACCGTCAAACAACGGACGAGTTTCTCCCGGTACAACGGGCTTGAGAACGTGACGATTGCGGTGCAAAAGCAAGCGTCCGGAAATTCACTTAAGATTGTGCGCGCAGTCAAAAAGAAAATCATCGAGCTTCAGGAACGTTTACCTCAAGATATCAAAATCGATATCATCTCGGATCAGTCCAAGTTTATTCAGGAAGCCTTGAACGATGTGATGAATGCGGGAATCCAGGGAGGGATTTTAGCGTTTATTATTTTGGTGATTTTTTTGCGTGATTTTAAAAACTCGGCTTTGGTGGTCACCATCAC
>CAZCDB010000038.1:9154-15078 GCA_964497635.1 uncultured Planctomycetia bacterium
GGTGGAAAGACTTCTTTGACCAAGCGCGATGTGCATGATGAGACAACGAACACGAAAAAGAATTTTCTAGAAATTTTCCTTGAGCTGGCGGCGATTCCCATCACATTGATTGAAAAAATCTACAAGAGCCTTTTGCCTCAATTTATCCGTTTTAAATGGGTTTATTTGGTTATGATCTTCATGGTGTTTGCGGGAGCCATTTTGACGATGAATGAGCGCGACAAAATCTTGCTTCCTAAAGTGGATCAGGGGCAATTTATGCTCAAAGTGGATTTGCCCGTCGGGACTCGGGTGGAGTTCACCGATAAAGTGGCCAAAAATATCGAAAATTATCTTTCTTCGATTGAAGAGATTGAAAATGTTTCCTCGGTGGTGGGTTCTTCCAAAGGAGATTCTAGCAAGGAAGTGCTAGAGCGCTTGGGTTCTCAGCAGGCACAGGTCATTGCAACCTTAAGACCTGATCGTTCTCGGAAAACGAGTGAAGTGGTCCAAGAAGTCCGTGAGTATTTGGAGCTTTCGGAGGAAGGTCGTAAAGCAATCTTTCCGGCACGGCTTGGTTATGTTCTTTTTGATAGCGCTTTTAAGGTGGGTGGGGATACAGATGCTCCGGTGGTGATCAATATCAAGGGACCGGATCTTGGGGGACTTAAAGAAATCGCTTTAGATACTCAGGAAAAGCTTGGCAGTATTCCCGGGATCTATGGGGTGTCCAATAGCATCGCGGACCCCTCCCCTGAAACCAAGATCATTATCAATAAAGACCGGGCCAGTTATTACCGCTTATCCGTGACGTCCATTGCCCAGGCGGCGAATATGGCGATCAAGGGATTTACTCCTTCGAAGTTTAAGGAAGAAGGCGGGCGAGAGGTTGATATTCGCATTCAGCTTCAAGAAAAAGAGAGGGATAAGCTTCGAAAACTTGAGGCTTTGTTTGTGCGCTCTCCTCTGGATCTTGAAATGCCCTTGGTTGACTTTGTGAAATTTCAAGCGGGGAAAGGACCTAGCGAAATCAAACGTGAGTCTCAAGAGCGGACGGTTCAGGTGTACGCTAAGATCAACAATCGAGGTTTGAAAGAAGTAACACTGGACGTGCAGGAACTACTTAAAAAACTGAAACATTCTTCACGCTATACAGTCAAAATCGCGGGTGAAAATCTAGAAGTGCAGGAGTCTTTTGCCAGCCTTCAATTCGCTTTTATTCTCTCGATCGTCTTGGTTTACATGATCATGGCCTCGCAGTTTGAGTCGCTTTATCAGCCTTTTTTGATTATGTTTTGCGTGCCGCTCTCTTTGATTGGTGTGGCGGTTGCGCTCTGGGCTTCCAACACCCCTATCAGCGTCGTGGTTATTTTAGGGGTTATTCTCCTGGGCGGAATTGTGGTCAACAACGGGATTATTTTGATCGATTTTATCAATCAGCTTCGCGCGGCAGGAACGCCCTTGATGGAAGCGGTGATGCAGGCGGGACGTACGCGTTTACGCCCGATTCTAATGACTGCCTTTTCTTCGGCGATCGGTTTGGCGCCTTTGGCTTTGGGTGCCGGAGAAGGGAACGCGTTGCAGGCCCCGATGGCGGTCACGGTCATGGGAGGTATTTTGATCGCGACGTTTTTGACGCTGGTGGTGACACCGGCGCTTTATGTGGGGACTGAGGAATTTGTAGGCCTATTTCGTAAAAAATGAACATCCCTGAGCTTTCCATTCGTCGGCCTGTGACGGTGCTGATGTTTACCTGCATCGTGTTGGTGTTTGGTATTGTCTCCCTCACCAAACTTCCTGTAGAACTTTATCCCAATACCTCTTTTGGTGAAGTCAGTATCATCATCAACGTTCGCGGAAGTATCCCACCCGTAGAAGTCGAGTCCCAGGTGACGCGTTTGGTTGAAGACGCGGTCTCGACGGTCTCGGATGTCCAGCAAATGCTCTCCATTTCCAAAGAGGGAGAGTCCACGGTGGTTTTGAGTTTTAACCCCGGGACAGACATGAGTTTTGCAGCGCTGGAGGTGCGCGAGAAATTTGCCCGGATCAAAAATAAGCTTCCTAAGGAAATCGAAAAGCCCATCATTGCCGAATTTAAGCAGGGGGATGTGCCGGTCATCACGATTGCAGCCACGAGTGAAACCCGTTCGACCGAGCAAATCCGAAAAGTCGTCGATGCTGAACTTAAAGAAGGTTTTAAGCGTGTCACGGGGGTCGCCAACGTGGAGGTGGCCGGAGGCCGTGAGAGAAAAATTCTTGTGGAAGGAGATCAGACTAAGCTTGCCTCCTACGGGATTCCTCTGGATGAGGTCACAGGAATTTTAAGCGCCAACAACTTAAATCTTCTCTCTGGGCAGGTCAATCGAGAGAAGGATTATTTTCTTGTTCGCATGATCGGGGAATTTGAATCCATCGAAGAAATTAAGAATATGGCCATTCGCCGCTCACCCCAAGGCTCGGTGATACGTCTTAAGGATGTGGCGACGGTCAAAGACTCCTTTTTAGATCCTCAGGAGCTCTCGCGTTTAAACGTCAAGCCGGTTGTGACGCTCTATATTCAGAAAGAAAGCACTAAAAATACCATCAGCGTTGCCAAAGAAATTTTGGTGCAAATGGAAGCGCTCAAGGAAAAGATTCCCAAAGACATTCTTTTGGTGGTGACCTCCAACCAGGCGGAGTTTATCAAAAAAGCCATTGAAAATCTTCAAGAGTCACTGCTTCAGGGGATCATTTTAATCATTCTGGTATTTTTCTTATTCTTGTTTCGCTTGAGCCGCGTTTCTTTTGTTTTAGTCATTACCCTTTTAGTGGGGACTCTTTTTGTGAAGGGGATTCCCTTGTTTATTTATTTTGCCACCTTAATTGGCGTGTTGATTGCTGTGCCCAAGTTTAGATCGATTATCATCATGACGCTTCCGATTCCTGTATCCATTATTGGAACTTTTACTTTTATGAGAAGCGCGAATCTCACAATCAACGTGATGACGCTCTTTGGCATGGCGCTGGGCGCGGGCATGCTCGTCGATAATTCCATCGTTGTTTTTGAAAATATTTTAAAAAAGCGGGAGGCGGGAGGGGAAGTGATCGAATCGGCGGTGAAGGGAAGTCAGGAGATGTATCTGGCGATCATCGCTTCAACCTTGACGAGCATTATTGTCTTTTTGCCACTGGCTTTTACGGGACAGGAGCTTCAGAAGCTTTATTCGGGGATGGCCTTGACAGTCGTTTCTTCCCTCCTAGCTTCGGTGGTTTGCGCGATTGTCCTGGTGCCGATGATGAGCTCACGTCCCGCCTTTGTTGCTGGTTTTGAGGTACAACCCAAAAAAGCAGAGGATAAAGACTCCTTTTTTAAGAAATTTGCTCTGGTGGAGAGAAAGTTTTTGTTTCGGTCCATTCGAAATCGGCGCTCGATTCTCCTGGGTTGCGCGGGGATTGTCGCGGTGTCGTTTTTCTTTCTTTTGCAATTAGGGACGGAATACTTAGGAAGTACGGAGCAGAATAAATTTACCATTTTTGTCGAAATGCCTACGGGGGTGCGTTTGGAGGCCAGTGACAAGGTGGTCAAGAAAGTTGAGAATTTAGTCCGTACGATTCCTGAGGTCAAAAACGTCAGTGCTCGTATTGAGGGGTGGTCTTCCAAAGTCTACGTGGAGCTAGTCAAATCCGATAAGAGGAAAAGGACGGTCAAGGAGGTTGAAGAGGCAATCCGAAAAGAAACGGACAAGATGCATCCGGCCTTTATTTATTTTCAAGAAGAAGAACAGGTGGGAACCAAGGAAGTGATCATCGAAGTGTTTGGTTTTCGTTATGACAAGCTTCGCGAGATTGCCATCGCCATCGCCAATCGTCTGGGCAATATTCCAGGGCTCACGGATACCAAAATCCGTATGCGAGAAGGTCGTCCGGAAATGCAAGTCTTGGTGAGCAAGAAGAAGGCAGGCCTCCAGAATACAACGGTCAGTGAAGTAGCCAATCAGGTGCATGGGCAGATGCGGGGTTTGCGGGCGACGGTTTATCATACGGAAGGCAAGGAAGTGGAGACCATTTCAAGAATTGATGAGAAGTACCGCAAAACTTTTAAGGATTTGCATAAGCTGATTTTGACCAATAAAGATCAGGAGTCTTTTCAGCTGGATCAAGTGGCGGATTTTAAATTTGGACTAGGCCCGAGTGAGATTTGGCGCAAGGATAAGAACCGAATGATTCAGGTCAGTGCCAATGTGGGAAAAATTGCTTTGAGTAAAGTTGTGGATAGGGTTAAAAGTCAGCTGAAAGATATTCCTTTCCCTGAAGATTATTTTTATCGGATCGGGGGTGACTATCCAACGCTTGTGAAATCTAATAGGCAAGTTCGTCTGATGATTTTATTTGACTTGGTACTAGTCTATTTAGTTCTGGCTTCTCTTTTTGAATCCTTGGCGCAGCCCATTCTCATCATGGCGGCAGTTCCTTTGGCGCTGACGGGGGCGGTGGTTGCCTTGTATTTGGGTCCAAAAACGGTGGGTGTAGGCGCCATGCTCGGGATGATGATGCTGGCGGGAATTGTGGTCAATCACTCGATCATGCTCTTGGATCGTATCAACTTTTATCGAAAGAAAAACAATCCCGTAAGAGCTGCTATCTTGGCTAACCGGGATCGTCTTCGACCTATTTTAATGACGGTTTGTTGTACCACTTTGGGGCTTATCCCGATGGCTTTGGATAAGACAGAAGGTGCTAACTTATGGTCACCCTTAGCGTTAACTGTGATTGGTGGGATTGTTAGTTCAACAATACTTACCTTAATGGTGACCCCTGCCTTTTATGTCATCTCTCAAGAAATACATTCACTTGTTAGAAGACAAAATATATTAAAATCAATGACTAATTTCCTCTTTGAACGATTCAAAAAGAAAGAAGATGTTTACTAGTATAGTGCATTGGATATTTCAAATTTGTTAATAGATTAAATTTTTAATAAGGATGTATTAAATACTTTGCATATCTATTGATACTTAGAGGTTTTTGTGCCATAATTTGTTCACGAGAGTTCTTTTATTAAGATTTTATATAGTTTTTTTATTTCTAAAATTGAAATAAAAATATGACACAGGACCAGAACTTACAAACTCAGGTTGAGCGTCCATTCAAGAGTCGATTTTCTCTGTCGTTCCGAGGAGTCGCGGTTCTTTTAATCCTTTCATTTTTTATTCAAGATGTTGCGCGTGCTGAAGATTTTCGCTTGGCACGTGAAAAACAAAAAGATAGTAGTTTTCTCCCCCGATATTTACTTCGCCAACAACAAAATCACGAAGATCTAATTCAGCAAAGAGAAGATTCTGAGCGTTTGGCTAACTCCCTTGAGGAAGATATGACGCGTCGTCTTCGCAAAAAGAAAGCGGATTTTGACGAAGACCCACGACGAACCGGTGGCGGTGGACAACTGCTATATACCCTGGGAGATAAAAATACAACGATCAATATCTACGAGTACCAAGGCAGTGACTTATATAGAATTCGGACGTATGAAGCCGACGGAATTATCTCGGATTATATTTCAGCGGCGGATGAGATTGAGACAGAGGATGATGATCGTGCTGAGCCCTTGATGGGAGGGTTTAGGCTTTTTGGTACGGGCCAATTTACTGAGGACCGAATCATCAGCGAGACTTATTTTGAGGGTACTGGAGAAGATCGTAAAGCCGCCTATGTCTTGACAGGGTTTGTGGATAAAAAACCGACGCAGATCTCAGTTAATGAATACGATGGGAATGGAGCCCTTAAGAAAACAGTTTCCTACGCGATTGAAGATTTGGAGGCAGATTTTAAGATCCCGTCTTCCCGATCCCTTTTAGGGGAGGATCAAGTGATCGGTGAGTCTTTCTTCGCCGGAGAAAAAGGAAAAGAGAAGATTGACTCATCTTTTAGTGATTTTGATGAAAATAATGATGCCCAGACCTTTACCA
>CAZCDB010000039.1:0-14655 GCA_964497635.1 uncultured Planctomycetia bacterium
TTTATCATTTTGCACCAACCCTTTTCTATTCGTTTATTTCGTTAACTGCATTTAAACCATTAATAAAAGGTTTTAGTTATGGGCCAAAAAAACTCAGGTATCGCCTGAGGCTCTACCTTTTTAAAATCAACTTCATCGCTTACACTACGGAAATTACACTACTTTATAAATTTTTTAAATAGGTATATTTAAGCGTATTTCAGCTTAATAAAGCGATAGATGACTCAAATCAGAATCGTTTACAAAAAGAGAAGATTTCTTGGTTCTCGTAGGAATAGCTTTGCAACACTTCGTCCTTGTAAAAATCACAACACAAGGCCCATAAGTGCCAGATATAAATGCGCCACTTCATCAAATAACCCGCAAGAACTCACATGAGCAGGTACAAAAATTAGCCGATAGAAAAAAGTAGATAATTTTGTGACCGGTTTTTGCATCCTCGTCGTCCTGTAGAGTGAAGGGGAAGTAGAAGATTGCTTACCAATTTGGCTTGAATCCAATAAGGAGTGCATGTACAATATGTATATACATTTTAAGTTATGAGCCAGGCGGAATGGAATGAATTAAAAAGCCGCAGGCTTAAGCAGACAAGAGGGGTCTCGTTTGAGGAAATTATTCGGGCTCGATGGATTGACACTTTAAGGCATCCGGTCATAGCGAGTCAGAAGATTTTAGTCTATGAGCACCAAGGCTATTGCTGGGCGGTTCCGTGTGTTGTTGAGGAAGGCAAAATCTTTCTAAAGACGATTTATCCTAGCCGAAAATTAACAAAGAAATATTTGAGAGGGAGGGGTGATGAAAAGAGTAAAGCTGAGCCGGTTTGAAAAGACAATAGAGGGTTCGGTGGAGCATTACTTACCAGTTCAGACCAAGGAGCTTGAAGCGATTGCTAAGGCGATTGCCTTGCGTAAAAAAGATGCCGTATTGAATTTACGTATCAACAGCCATGATTTGGAAAGTATCAAGCAGAAGGCTAAAAGGCTAGGTCTCAAGTACCAAACGTTTATCTCTGAAGTCTTGCATCAAGTTGCCACCACTTAATGACAAACCCTATCAAATGATTTAGAATAAGCCCCTTATGAGCGAATCAAATGAGTTGTGGAAAGAACGATTTAAAAAATACGAAGCCATCAAGGCTTTAGGAGTCGACCCTTTTGGGGGGAGATTTTTAAAAGACGCGATGTTGGCTCCGATCGTAGCTTCCTTTGAAGAAAATAAAGGAGTGCGCACAGCGGGGCGGCTGGCCTCGATCCGTACGATGGGCAAGACTATTTTTTGCGACTTAAAAGATGAAACGGGGCGCTTGCAGCTTTTTATTAAAAAAGACAATTTGGGGGAGCAGGCCTGGCAGATTTTTGAGCTTACGGATATCGGAGACATTGTCGGTGTCGATGGGGAGCTTTTTAAAACCAAGACAGGTGAGATCTCGATCCGTGTTAAAAATCTGACACTTCTTTCCAAGAGCCTGCGGCCGATGCCCGAGAAATGGCATGGGCTTAAAGACACTGAAGTCCGCTATCGCCAGCGCTATCTGGATCTGATCTCAAGCGACGAGACCAAGGAGATTTTCAAAAAACGCTCGCTGATTGTTCGGTCGATTCGAAATATTCTCGATGAAAAAGGATATCTGGAAGTCGAGACTCCCATGATGCACTCGATCCCGGGGGGTGCTGCGGGAAAACCTTTCAAAACGCACCACGAAGCACTCGACATGGATCTTTTTTTACGTGTGGCGCCGGAGCTTTATCTTAAAAAACTTCTGGTGGGTGGTTTTGACAAGGTCTATGAAATCAATAAAAGTTTTCGCAATGAGGGGATTTCGACGCGACACAATCCTGAATTTACGATGATTGAGGTTTATACCTCGTATCATGACGTGAATGATGTGATGGATTTAACCGAGGAGCTTATTAAGGAAACAGCCAAGACAGTGCTGGGGACGCTGACTCTGCCAAGAGGTGAAAAAACTCTGGATCTGACCCACTGGGAGAGAATCTCTTTTGCGGGTCTTATGAAAACTTCTTACGACATCGAGCCTCAAGATGACACCTCAATCTGGATCGAGAAGCTCAAGAAAAAAGGTGTCAAGGTGGAGGGCAAGGATCTTTCACGCACACAGATCATCAACCTTGTGGCCGACCTGCTCAATCCTGCGTCCTCGGCTCAAGAAGGAGTGATTCGACCGGTATTTGTGACCGATTATTTTGCGGAACTCTCACCTTTGGCGCGGCGCAATCCCAAAAATCCTCTCTTGAGCGAACGCTTCGAGCTCTACATCGGCGGGATGGAAGTTGCCAATGGCTACTCGGAGCAAAATGATCCGATTGAGCAGAAGCTTCGTTTTGAAGAAGAGCTACGTGACAAAGGCAAAGAAGCGACGTCTTCCACCATCGATGAAGATTTTATTTTGGCGCTGGAGCATGGCATGCCGCCTGCCGGTGGACTTGGCATCGGCATTGACCGCCTGGTGATGGTGCTCACCAACCAACCTTCGATCCGCGAAGTCATTCTTTTCCCCCAGATGAAGAAAGTGGAATAAATGCCCTTTGAATGGTGGGTGGCCAAACGCTATCTTTGGTCGAAGCGCCGCCATCCTTTTGTCGGGGTCGTCAGCCTTATTTCCATGATCGGTATTGGAGTCGGAGTGGCGGCCCTGATCGTCGTTCTCGCTGTCATGAGCGGTTTTAATCGAGATATGAAAGAGAAGATCATTGGTCTGCGCGCGCATTTGGTGATTGAAAAAGAAGGTCCTTTTCGCGAAGCCGCATCTGTATCTCAAGCGATCCAAAAAAACAAAGCGGTCTCGGGTGTATCCGCCTACGTGGAAGGCCAGGCTCTTTTTCAGGTGGGGGAGTGGGGCTCCGGCGTTTTGGTTCGCGGGGTGAATCCCGCCGATGAAAAAAAAGCGTCCCATCTTTTTTCTTTAATCCATCCAGGAACTTTTTCCGGCCGAGTGGATGGGATTGTGATCGGCTCCGAGCTTGCGCATACCGCGGGACTTCAAGTCGGCTCTCAAGTGAAGCTTGCCACCCAGACGATGGATAAGCCCGCCACGCTGGTGGTGGAAGGGATTTTTACTTCCGGGATGTATGAGTATGATTTAAATCTTGTCTTTGTTCCTCTGAAGAGCGCTCAGACTTTTTTTGGTCTCGAAGGTCAGGTGAGCGGGCTCTCAGTGTATCTTGCCGATGCCGATGAAGCCGAAAAAGTTCAAAAGCAAATCCGATCTGTTCTGGGTGCCCCCTATTATGTCCGGACTTGGATGGAGCTTAACCGCACCCTTTTTTCCGCAATCAAGCTTGAGAAGGCGGTGATGTTTTTGATTTTGGCGCTGATTATTTTTGTGGCATGTCTTAACATCGCGGGGAGCCTGACCATTCTTGTGATGGACAAAACCAAAGATATTGGAGTGTTGAGAGCGCTCGGCGCCTCCTCCGCAAGCTTGGTCAAAATTTTTGCTATCGATGGCCTGGTGCTAGGACTCTGTGGATCGGGTGGGGGACTGGTGGCGGGAGCAGGTCTGTGTTTTCTTTTGAAAAAATATTCGTTCATTGAACTCCCCAAAGAAATTTATTATATCGATCGTCTGCCGGTGCAGATGAATGTGCGTGATACGCTTTGTGTTGTCATTGTGGCGGTGGTTTTGAGTCTGGTCGCGTCTTTTTATCCAGCCGTGGTGGCGGGAAGACTCGACCCTGTCAAGGCTTTACGGTACGAATAAGTTAAAAGTTGATAAACAATGATTGAAGCGACTGGGCTAAGCAAGGTATACTGGGACGGTGATCGGAAGCTGACTATCCTTGAAGGCGTTTCATTTTCGGTCAAAGCGGGGGAGGCGGTGGCGATTTTGGGGCCTTCGGGCTCTGGCAAGACAACCCTGCTCAACCTTTTGTCGGGATTGGATCGACCAAGTGCTGGTAAGGTTCTTTTGGACGGAGTGGAGCTCTCGAGCTTGAAAGATCAAGACCGAGCACGGTGGATCAACAAAAATTTGGGGTTTGTGTTTCAGTTTTATCATTTACTGCCGGAGTTTACGGCGCTTGAAAATGTACTGCTGCCGGCGCTGATTGGCGGAGCTTGTGGGCGAAAGAAAGAAGTGCAGGAGAGAGCAAAAAATCTTCTGACACGGATGGGACTTGGGGACCGGCTGACGCATTTTCCCAGTGAGCTTTCAGGGGGAGAACAGCAGCGAGTGGCGATTGCGCGGTCTCTGATGAATGAGCCCAAGATTTTATTTTGTGATGAGCCGACAGGGAATCTGGATCCTGTGATGGCCGGGCAGATTGTAGAGCTTTTAAAAAATCTGTTTCGTGAAGAAAAAAAGACTTTGGTCATGGTAACGCACGATGAGCGAATCGCAGGGATCGCCAATCGTGTATGGAATTTAGTGACACGTCAGTGGTCAGAACAATTTAGGAGATTTTAATTTTATGGGTTTAAAGATTTATCTGGACGGAAAGTTGGTCGAAAAAGAGCAAGCGGTTGTGAGCGTTTTTGACCATGGTCTTCTGTATGGAGACGGGGTGTTTGAAGGCATCCGCTCTTACAACAGTCTGGTGTTTAAACTTAGCGAACACATCGACCGTCTTTATGAGTCCGCGCATACGCTGATGCTTCAAATCCCCTTATCCAAGGCTGAGATGGAAAAAGCAGTGATTGATACGCTCAAAGCCAATCAATTAAAAGACGCTTATATCCGCTTGGTGGTCACGCGGGGCACGGGGGATTTAGGTCTTGATCCTCGTAAATGTCCCAAGGCGACAGTATTTATCATTGCTGACAAAATTGCCCTCTACCCCAAAGAATTTTATGAAAAGGGACTAGCGATCGTCACCGTTCCAACGGTGCGCAATCACCCGGAAGCGCTCAACCCGCAGCTCAAGACACTCAACTACCTCAACAATATTTTAGCCAAGATTGAGGCCATCAATGCCGGGGTTCAGGAAGCCTTGCTTCTAAACTCTCAAGGCTATGTCACGGAGTGCACGGGAGAAAATGTTTTCCTTGTTCGTGGAAAACAGCTGCTTACGCCACCGCCTTACGTAGGAATTTTAAAAGGGATCACACGCCAAACTGCGATGAGTTTGGGAGCTAAGATGGGCTTGGATGTGCGCGAAGAAGTGTTTACCCGACATGATCTTTACTGCGCGGATGAAGTTTTTTTGACAGGAACGGCGGCTGAGATTGTCCCCATCGTCAAGATTGACAATCGCCAGATTGGCAGTGGTTTGCCCGGGAAGATCACCGGAAGTTTGCGTCAAGAATTTCAAAAAGTTACGTCGGTTGAAGGAACTAAATACGAGGTAGCCTAAGTTGTATTGCGATGAATGCGGTAAAAATAAATCCACGGTCCATCTGACGGAAATCGTCAACGACCAAATCACAAAGCTTAATCTCTGTGAAGTGTGTGCCAAGCAAAAAGGGGCAGACGCCGAACAGCATTTTGGGATTGCGGATCTTTTGTCGGCTCTCTCGGACGTGGAAGCTCATGCCCCGGCGCATTTGCCACAGGGGACAGCCGGTGCTGCCACCCATGCCAAGAGCAAGTGTCAGAACTGTGGCCTGGCCTATGAAGATTTTAAAAAGGTGGGGCGTTTGGGTTGCAGTCAGTGCTACCAGTCTTTTAAGGCGAGTCTGACGCCGCTTTTAAAAAGAATCCACGGATCCAATCAACATCTAGGAAAGACGCCCAACCCAGAGTTTACCAATCAGATGAAAGCCTCCTACAAGTTTCATGAGGAGCTGCTTCAGGTGAAGGACCAGTTGCTCAAGGCCGTCCGACGTGAGGAATTTGAAGAAGCCGCGGCCCTGCGCGATAAAATCAAATTTTTAGAGAAAAAACTGAAGGATCACAAGGACTGAAATGAAACTTGATTATCTTTTAAAGCAGACTTGTGAGTGGCTCAAAGGCACGGGGCCCAACTCCGATATTGTGATGAGTTCGCGGGTACGCTTGGCGCGCAACGTGGAAGATTTTCCTTTTTCGCACTGGGCCAACAAAAAGCAGGAGCGTGATGCGGCAGAACTTCTATCGGGGGCGCTCAAGGCCACTGATTTTTTGAAGACTGGGCATCTGATTTCCATGGCCGAGATTGATGATGTGGATAAGCAGTTTTTATTGGAGAGGCATTTGATCAGTCGCGAGCATATTGTTCACCCCGAATACAAGGCGGTTATGATTGGCGATAAAGAAGTGGTGAGCGTGATGATCAATGAAGAGGACCATCTGCGAATTCAGGTGATGCAGTCCGGTTTTAATCTCCAGGAATGCTGGCGCATTGCCAGCCGTTTGGATGACTCTCTTCATAAGAAGATCAAGTTTGCTTTTCACAATGAGTGGGGATATCTGACCGCGTGCCCGACCAATACTGGCACGGGGCTTCGCGCTTCGGTGATGCTGCATTTGCCGTCACTAGTGATGACCAAGCAGATCGGTCGTGTGTTGCAGGCGATTGGAAAGCTTGGGATGACCGCACGCGGTCTTTACGGCGAAGGGACAGAGGCCGAAGGAAACTTTTTTCAGATTTCCAATCAAACGACGCTAGGCTCTGCCGAGGCGGACATCATTGACAACTTAGAGAGAATTATTCGCCAAGTGATCGGTCATGAGGAAAATGCTCGCAAGACGCTCATGAAGCAAAATCGGGATCTTTTACAAGATAAGATTTGGCGGGCGAGCGGGACACTGAAGAGTGCTCACATCATCAACACCAAGGAGACACTTTCGCTTTTATCCATGGTGCGTTTGGGTGTGGATATGGGGCTTTTGACAGACATGGATCGTCGTGCGGTCAACGAGCTTTTTATTTTGACGCAGCCGGCGCATTTGCAAAAAATTGAAGGCAAAGTTTTGAATCAAGCCCAGCGGGATGTCAGACGCGCGAGCCTGATTCGCAGACGACTGGAAGGCAAATAGGAGAAAACTATGTTTAATAAATTTACCGAGCGCGCACGCAAAGTCATTTTGTTGGCCAAGCAAGAGGCCAAGCGTTTTAACCACGACTATATCGGGACCGAACATATCCTGCTAGGTCTTTTGCGAGAGGGAGAGGGCGTTGCAGCCGCGGTGCTTCAGAGTCTGGGAATGAATCTGAACAATATTCGTTTGGAAATCGAGAAGTTGGTTCAGATCGGTCCTACGACTGTAGTGACCGGAGACCTTCCTTTTACACCCAAAGCCAAGAAGGTGATGGAGCTTGCCATGGAAGAAGCCAGAGCACTTGGCCACAACTACATCGGGACGGAGCATTTACTTTTAGGTTTAATTCGCGAAGGGGAGGGTGTTGCCAGCCAAGTATTTACCAATATGGGACTGGACATCGAAAAAGTTCGCGAAGAGGTGATCAAGCTTTTAGGTTCTACAACTCCCGGGTCGCAGTATGGCCCTCCGACACAGCAAGCACCCCCGCCCGGAGCCGGACCGTCTCCCGCCAGCAAGACCAAAACACCGGCGCTGGATGCTTTTGGTCGTGATTTGACCAAAATAGCCAAAGAGGGAAAGCTGGATCCTGTGATCGGTCGTGATGAAGAAATCGACCGTGTGATGCAGACGCTTTCTCGCCGACGCAAAAATAATCCCGTTCTTTTGGGAGAAGCGGGTGTGGGAAAATCTGCCATTGTGGAGGGACTCGCCCAAAAAGTAACCAACGGAGATGTTCCTGAGATTTTACGCAACAAACGTGTGATTACTTTGGATTTGGCGCTCATGGTAGCCGGGACCAAGTATCGCGGCCAATTTGAAGAAAGAATTAAAGCGGTGATGGATGAGATCAAACGCACCGAAAATATTATCATTTTTGTGGATGAGCTTCATACGCTGGTGGGAGCCGGTGGGGCAGAGGGAGCTATTGATGCTTCCAATATTTTAAAACCCGCTCTGGCTCGTGGAGAAATCCAGTGCATTGGCGCGACAACGCTCGATGAGTACCGCAAATACATCGAAAAAGATGCGGCGCTTGAGCGTCGTTTTCAGACCATCATGGTAGATCCGCCTTCCGTGGAAGAGACAGTGCTTATTTTAAGAGGTCTACGGGATAAATACGAGGCACATCACAAGGTCAAGATCACAGACGCGGCGCTTGAAGCGGCGGCCAAGCTCTCGGACCGGTATATTACCGGACGTTTTCTACCGGACAAGGCGATTGATATTATCGACGAGGCAGGTGCTCATGCTAGACTTTCGACTCACACCGCGCCTCCCGAGGTCAAAGACATCGAGAAGAGACTTGAAGTGATCAAGCGAGAGAAAGAAGATACGATCAAAGATCAGGATTTTGAAAAAGCGGCGGCGCTTCGCGATCAAGAACGTGAAACTAAAAAAGCCCTCGATAAGAGCAAAAAAGAATGGTCCGAAGCTCGTTCCAAAATTGAGCTTGAAATTGGTGAGGATGATATTGCCAAGATCATTGCCAAGACGACAGGGATTCCCATCGCTCGTTTGGAAGAAAAAGAAACCGCAAGGCTTTTGCGTATTGAAGAAGAGCTGCGCAAGCGTGTCATCGGTCAGGAAGAGCCGATCAGCGCGATTGCACACGCGGTTCGCCGTTCTCGAGCGGGACTCAAAGATCCTCGTCGTCCGATCGGATCTTTTATCTTTTTGGGGCCGACCGGGGTGGGAAAAACACTTTTGGCTCGTGCGCTAGCGGAGTTTATGTTCAGTGATGAGAACGCACTCATCACTTTTGACATGTCGGAATACATGGAAAAATTCAACGTGTCTCGCTTGGTAGGACCTCCTCCAGGTTACGTGGGTTATGAAGAAGGGGGGCAACTGACGGAAAAAGTACGTCGTCGTCCTTACGCCATCCTTCTTTTTGATGAAATCGAGAAAGCGCATCCGGATGTATTTAATATGCTCTTGCAGGTTTTGGAAGAGGGGCGCCTGACGGACTCTCTGGGAAGAAAAGTCGATTTTCGTAACTGCATGATTATCATGACTTCCAACATCGGCGCGGAGCTTCTCAACAAGCAGGGAAGCATTGGTTTTAAAGCGCAGGATGTAAGCACAGCGGATCATCGCGATATGCGGGGACGCCTGATGGAAGAAGTGAAAAAAGCGTTTAAGCCGGAGTTTATTAATCGCGTGGATGAGATCATTGTCTTCAAGCGTCTTGCTCGTGAAGAGCTTGAAAAAATCGTTGAGATTGAGATCGCCGGCCTTCAAAAACGATTGGGTGAGAGAAATATCGAGCTTCATCTGGACGCGAAATCAAAAGAATTTCTTATCAGCAAGGGTTTTGATCAGCAGTACGGTGCTCGGCCGTTGCGTCGTACCATTCAAAAGTATGTCGAGGATCCGCTTGCGGAAGAGTTGATCATGAAACGGATACGTCCCAACGATGTGATCCGTGTCACGGTTAAAGACGAAGATCATTTATCATTTTCTCAAGGGACCGCTGTCGAACGGTAAGGTAGAGAGTCTTGGTGCCTACCAAAAGAATTCTTGCGGTCAAAAACCGCAACAAAAAGTGGCTGCGCTTTTTTTTGCTCGTGCTCTTGGCACTGACAGGGTTGTTCTTTGTCAAAATGCGGAAAGATTTTTTACTGGAGGAGGCTCAAAAAGCCTTCCAGACCTTTCTTTCGCAGGAGTCGGATTATGAAATCCGGATCGGGAGGGTCAGCGGACGGTTGACAGGGCAAGTGCGCTTGGAGAATGTGGAGGTTTTAAATCCGGGGCCTTTTCCTGACCGAGACCGTCGGCTTTTCTCTGCTAAAGAGATTATTTTTCATTATCGTTTTCTTGATTTTTTATCCAAGAAATCAAGTTCGGGGATTTCCGTCACGGTGCAGAGTCCTCGGATTGTTTGTCAGCCCAAGTTTCGTTTGCGTCGCCGGATGAATTTCCCATTTTTTAATTGGATGCGGCAGTGGCTTTTGACACAAAAAGATGCGATTGATATCCAGGTGCTGGATATGGGGCTCGAGTTTGAGCGGCCGGCACTCAAGCTTGAAGGAATCAAGCTTCGTTATGGAGCCAATCAGTTGGAAGCGGAGATCCCCCTGCGCCATTTGACTTTGGGCAATGCGGATCTTTCGACGGTGTTGAAGCTTCAAGGAAAGTTTCGTCTGGGCTATTTTGGCGCCGAGGATGTGATCGAGGGAGAAATCAGCACAGAAGGAACCGTGGTTAATTGGACTCCTTTGCCAGAAGAGTCGTCGTTTCGCTTTGTTTTTTCTCGGTCTGAGTTTTCGCTGATATCTTCCAATATTTTGGGAGGGCTTGAGGCGGAGGGCGGGATTCGTTTTGATGGAGATACACCGATCCGATGGAGAATTACCGCTGAAAATTATCCGATTGGCCAGCTGGAATTTGTTTCTTTGGGGATTCCCAAAGATATTTTGTCATCTCGGCTTCATCTGGACCTGAAGCTGGAGGGGACTCCGGAGGCTCCCTTGATGGAGGGACAGGCTCGGATCGTGAGCGGGGCCAAGGAAGATCGTGCCTACAAGGCGATCGATCTTCAGGTTCGAGGAGTCTATCCGACCGTCACTTTGGAGAATTCCCGTCTTTTGTTAAAAGATGATTCGGTGATGAAGTTTGCGGATAAAACGCTTGAATTTCATGAGTTGTTTCAGCGCGAGACCTATACGCGGCTGATTGCAGAGGCTCAGCAGGATACGGTGGTTTGGGGGGATTGGCAATTTCGTCGGCCGCAAAATATCGTGGATAATTCCGAGTTTCTTTTGCAGAGAAGTCTCGGAGATCGGGCCCATCTCAATTTTAGAGACACGCGCCGCGATGAAACGACCGCCCAGAACCAGGATACGGACAAAATGCAGATCGGTTTGGAGTATCGGTTGTTGGGAAAAAATTCGTTTAAGGTTGAAGTGGATGAAGATGAGCGGTTTGTGGGTGTTGAGCAAAAATTAAAGTTTTAAGGATGCGCTGATGAAAGAGCTGATTGAATCGATAGGAAAGCAGGCGATGGCGATTGTGGTGTTTGCCGGCGGAGCATTTACCCTTTTCTTGCAGACGCTTCTGTCCATTGCGCGGCCTCCTTTTCGTGGTCGACAGGTGTTTGAGCAGATGGTCAAGATCGGAGTGGATTCTCTACCGATTGCCACCTTGACTAGTTTTTTTATTGGTCTAGTTATTGCCTTGCAAAGCGCCTACCAGATGCAGAAGGTGGGAGCCGAAATGTACATCCCAAGCCTTGTTTCCATCTCGATTACCCGAGAAATTGGTCCGATACTCACAGCGCTTGTTGTCGCGGGTCGTGTGGGCGCTTCAATTGCCGCGGAACTTGGGAGCATGAAAGTAACCGAGCAGATTGATGCGCTTGAAACCTTGGCGGCGCCCCCCATCAAGTATCTCGTCGCCCCGCGTTTTTTGGCCTTATTTACGATGCTGCCGCTGCTGACGGTGTACGCGGATGCCATTGGTATTTTGGGCGGGTACACGGTCTCGGTGTTTAAGCTGGGTCTTTCCGCAGGAACTTATGTCAAGATGACCTTTGATCCTTTGGCGCTGAAGGATATTTTCACGGGGCTGTTTAAGACTCTTGTTTTTGCCTCGATTATTTCAATCACCGCTTGCTACGAGGGGATGCGGGTGGAAGGTGGAGCTGAAGGTGTTGGAAATGCGACAACGCGGGCGGTGGTGACCTCCTTTGTTTTGATTATTGCCTCGGATGCTTTTTTTACCTTTGTTTTTTATTTCATTGCATAGCCTATGAGCGCAGAGCATCCTATGATTGAGGCAAAAAAAGTTTCCAAAGCATTTAATGGCCGACTGGTGCTAAACCAAATGGATTTGGTGGTTCAGCGAGGGGAAACACTGGTCATCATTGGTCGATCTGGTTGCGGAAAGAGTGTTTTTTTAAAACACGCCCTAGGTTTAATTGCTCCAGACTCCGGCGAAATTTGGGTGGATGGAATCGATATTTCCAAGCTATCAACGTCCGAGATCAATCATTTAAGAATGCGTTTTGGCATGGTGTTTCAAGGAGCCGCGCTTTTTGACTCGATGACGATCGGAGAAAATGTAGGTTTTGCGCTCACCGAGCACACAGAGCTTGGGGAGAAGGCGATACGCGATCGTGTGGAAGAATCTCTGGAGCTTGTGGGGCTTAAAGGAATACAAGATTTGAAGCCTTCCGAGCTTTCAGGTGGAATGAAAAAAAGAGTGGCCCTGGCGCGGGCGATTTGTATGCGACCTGAGATCCTTTTGTACGATGAACCCACAACCGGTTTGGACCCAATCATGTCGGATGCGATCAATGACTTGATCGTTTCCTTGCACGACCGGCTGAAGGTCACCTCCATTGTGGTGACGCATGATATGGTGAGCGCTTACAAAATAGCCAGTCGTGTCGCCATGATGTATCAGGGAAAAATTGTGGAGGTGGGCTTACCCGATGAGATCCGTAATACCACAAATCCTGTGGTGCGGCAGTTTATCAACGGATCCGCGAATGGGCCCATTACGGATGTGCAATTCAAGAGTTTGAATTCTACGTAAATCAGTTACAATAGAAGCTATAAGGAGAATCGGTAACCCATGAAAAAAGACGGCCTTGAGATCAAGGTAGGGCTGTTTGTCTTGTTGTCGCTTGGAATTTTATCGTACCTGGTTTTTCAATCGGGGGATTTTTACATGAAGCCCGGGTTTACCGTGCGCTTTGTGTTCAGTTTTGTGCATGGCATTGACGCGGGAACTCCGGTGAAGCTTGCCGGTGTTAATGTCGGAGAGGTGAAGCAGACCCAGGTCGTTCGTAATCCTAAGGGAGAAACTCAAGTCGAGGTGGGTGCTTGGATCGCTCAAGGGGTTTATATTGAAGATGACGCCAGAGCTGTCATCAAGTCCTTAGGAATGCTGGGAGAGAAATACATCGAGATTATTCCGGGAACTCCGGGTGAGAAAATGATTGGCAACGGCAGCACCGTGATTGGAAAAAATCCGTTTGCCATTGAAGATATCGCGGAGGGTACACGGGAGCTGATCGCTCAACTGCAATCTGTATCTGAAAACGTCAACAGTGTTGTTTCGGATCCGGAGTTTAAGCAGGCGGTCAAAGGTACTTTTGTGCAAGCGGATAAAACTTTTTCTAGTGCGCAAGTCGTTCTCAGTAATTTTACTCAAGCCAGCGAGGATTTAAAAGACGCAGCCAAGTCCGCCAAGATTGTCTTGGCGCGCCTTCGGGATGGTGAGGGGACTGTCGGAAGACTGATGAAGGATGACCGCATCGCCAAAGATCTAGAAGCGTTCACGGCTGATATCAAGGCTAATCCTTGGAAGCTGTTAAAGAAAGGGTAGGTTTCTAAAATGACTTTTGGTTTTATACGGACTTTATTCATTCTTGTCAGCGCAGTGGTTGGACTGCAGCTTGGAAGCATTTATCAGGGCTATGGTTCTTCTTGGGCGCTTTTTGGAACTTTGATCGGTGCTGTGGGGGCCGTCATTGTCATTTTACTTGAAAATTTTGCAGGGAAGGTTTCAACCCGTGGGTTATCGGCGGCAGTCTTTGGACTCATCATGGCGCTGGTGGTCTCCAAAATTTTATCCGGGGCCATTGACATGATCCCGGATTTAAATCAGGCCGTTGCCTCTCTGATCAAGATTACGATGGTGTTGATCTTATCCTATTTTGGAATGGTGATGTCTTTGCGCGGGCGCGATGAGTTTAGTCTAGTCATTCCCTATATTAAGTTTGACCGACAGGACCAGAAAAGCTCGCTCATGATTTTGGATACGAGCGCCATTATTGATGGACGTATTTTTGACATCGCTTCCACCAAGTTTTTGGAAGGGAAGTTTTTAATCCCTCGTTTTGTATTAAAGGAACTTCAGCAGGTGGCGGACTCCGCGGATGCGCTCAAAAGAAATCGCGGTCGTCGCGGGCTTGAGATTTTAAACAAGCTTAAAAAATCTTCCTCCATCTCCATGAAAATTCATGACGAGGATTTTCCCGATATTCGGACGGTGGATGAGAAACTGATTGTGTTGGCCAAGCTTCTGGAGGCCAAGATCATCACCAATGATTTTAATCTCAATCGTGTGGCCGAGCTTCAAGGGGCCACCATTCTCAATATCAACGATCTTGCCAATGCGCTCAAGTCGGTCGTGTTACCCGGCGAGACTCTGGATGTACGGATTGTTAAAGAGGGGAAAGAACCCAGTCAGGGAATTGGGTATTTGGATGATGGGACGATGGTGGTGGTGGATCACTCCAAGCAGCTGATTGGCCAGGCTGTGCATGTGACCGTCACTTCAGTTTTGCAGACTTCTGCGGGACGCATGATTTTTGCCAAGTGTGAGTAAATAGCGGTGAAGGTTTCTGCGATTGTTCCGGCCGCCGGCAGGGGCCGTCGTTTCGGGGCCAAAGAGTCCAAGCTTTTTTTTCAAGTTCATGGCAAGCCGATCCTTTATTACACGCTCAAAAACTTGTCAGAGGCTTATCCTTTTGTAGAAATTTTGATTCCCACCACTCCTCAATATTTTAAAAGGATTGAAAAGATTTGCCGGGAGCTTGGGCTTAAATCATTTTACCTGATCCAGGGCGGGGCCCAGCGTGCGAAGTCGGTTTATAACGCGCTCCAAAGAGTTTCGGAAAGCTCCTCTTGGGTTTTGATTCATGATGGGGCGAGGCCTCTGGTCAGCCGTCCGATTGTGCGAGCGACGCTTAAGAAAGCGCAAGAAGTAGGCGCCGCTTTGGC
>CAZCDB010000040.1:0-10813 GCA_964497635.1 uncultured Planctomycetia bacterium
ATGATTGATAAAGACAATCGTACACTCACGTATTTACGAGTTTCCCTGATCGACCGGTGCAATCTGCGGTGTTTGTACTGCATGCCGCAGGGGCTTCTCAATCCTTTTAAAGAGGGTGAGCTTTTGACGATGAAGGAAATTGCTCAAACAGTACAGCTTTTCGCGGAGATGGGAATCACCAAAGTGCGCCTGACAGGGGGTGAGCCGCTTTTAAGAAAAGAGGTCCCGTCGCTTGTGAGAGAAATTAAAAATACTCCGGGGATTCGCGAAGTGGTGATGACGACCAATGCGGTACTTCTTAAAAATTTTGCATCGGAGCTCAAAGATGCGGGGTTGGACCGAGTGAATATCAGCTTAGATACCTTAAACCGAGAAAATTTTAAGAAAATTACAGGACTGGATAAGCTTGAGGATGTGCTCGCAGGTATCGAAGCCGCGGTCAAAGTCGGACTTTGGCCCATCAAAATCAATACGGTTCTCATGAAAGGCTACAACGACCATGAGATCCTAGATTTATTGGCTTTTGCGGTCGAAAGATCCTTGGATCTGCGATTTATCGAATGGATGCCGACGGCTGGAGATATCCATGCTCTTCGTGAAAATCGTTTTATGAGTTCAGAGGTTGCCAAGCAGATGATTGAAGAGAAGTGCGGCTTGGTTGCGGATACTTCCAACCCCCATGCGCCCGCCAGGACTTTTCAGATCCCGGGGAGTGTTTCCAAAGTAGGATTTATCAGCCCGCTCTCCAACGCATTCTGTGCTAATTGCAACCGTTTGCGTCTGAAGGCCAACGGCATGATGAAGACTTGCCTACACGGAAAAGAGGATTTAGATATCCGTGGTCTCTTAAGAGCGGGAGTGGCAAATGAAGAAATCCAAGCCCAGATTGCCGAGACAGTATTTAATCGCCCCAAAGAACATTTTTTAAACGACCCTTCAGTCGCCCACAACGATTTCGTCATGACAGCGGTGGGGGGGTGACAAGTGTTTAGGTGTCGCGACGGGTCCTGTCGCTGCGGTTTCCCGTCGCATCCTCAGCCCGTCCTTCGGCGGGCCTCCGGGTCGACGGGAGTCCCTCCTCCGCGCCACCCGTCGCAGGATTAAACACTTTGTACATGAAAAGAGATATATGGAAATTGGTTTTGGAGGAAATTTATTTTCTGCCGTGTCTTCGCGCTTTGAAATTTTTTTGTCAAGCCGCCCGGGAAGCGGCAAAATCAAAACTGTCTGAGGCCGGCCTAGGCCGAGTTTTTTGATTTTGCCGAGGCTCCCCAGGCTTACAAAAAAATTTCTTGCGAAGACCAAAGAAAATAAATTTTCTCCGAAACCAAAATGGATAGAAATTAAAAGGAAGATATAGATGAGATCTATTACTAACAAGATTAAAACGCTACGGACGGCGCGGGCGCAGGCGACGGTGCGGATGAGTTCGGCGACTGTTGAGAGAGTACGTAACAATGATCTGCCGAAAGCCGATGTACTGCCCATTGCGCGTGCGGCGGGAATCATGGCGGTCAAGAAGACTTGGGAAATCTTGCCCTATTGTCACCCGATTCCCATTGATTGGGTCGAGGTAAAATTTGACGTCAAAGAAGACTCCATTGTCATTGAAGTGACGGCTGAAGCGGTGGCCAAGACGGGAGTGGAGATGGAAGCTCTCACGGGTGCCTCAGTAACAGCTTTGACGCTGTATGACATGCTAAAACCTATTGATGAGGATTTGGAGATTTTGGGTGTGAAGCTTCTAGAGAAAAAAGGGGGAAAATCCAGTTTTGTCGAAAAAATCCCCAAAGGCTTTAGAGCCGCGGTGCTTGTGTCTTCGGATAGCACGGCCAAAGGAACACGCCAAGATAAGTCTGGGAAAATAATTTGCGAGAGGCTTTTAGGTCTTGGGATTGAGGTGGAGTACCAAATTGTGCCGGATGATGAGGTGCTGATTGAGGCCACGCTTCAAAATTTTTGCGAACAAAAAATAAACTTGGTTCTAACAACCGGAG
Organism: uncultured Planctomycetia bacterium; assembly: GCA_964497635.1. GTDB lineage: Bacteria > Omnitrophota > Gorgyraeia > 2-02-FULL-51-18 > 2-02-FULL-51-18 > CAMDWQ01. Next base: position 1,998 of record CAZCDB010000040.1, read on the forward strand.
GAACCGGTCTTGGGCCCCGGGACGTGACGGTGGAGGCGACTGAAAAAGTCATCGAGAGGATTATCCCGGGAATTATGGAGGCGGCTCGTGCCCATGGGCAGAATCGTACTCCTTATGCGATGCTCTCCCGCGGCTTGGCGGGGCAGAAGGGAAATACGATCATTGTCAATTTACCCGGGTCTTCTAAAGGGGTTGAAGAGTCTCTGGATGCTATTTTCCCCTCCATCTTACATGCTTATAAAATGATGCGCGGAGCTAGTCATGAACTCACTGCTTGATTTTTTACCCTTAATATTTTTTCTAGTTGCTTTTGTTTACTCGCTTGCCGGATTTGCCGGAGGCTCCTCCTACATTTTATTTTTAACCTTGGCAGGATTTTCTCATACTCAAAGCAGTGGGGTGGCGCTTTTATGCAATCTGATTGTTTCTGCTATCACTTTTTATCATTTTAAAAAAGCGGGCCATTTTCGATGGAACTTAGTCTGGCCTTTTGCGCTGAGCTCGATTCCTGCGCTATGGCTTGGTTCACAAATACAGATTCAAAAAGAAACATTATTGGTTTTACTTGGCCTTTGCTTTGCGATCATTGGGTTGCGACTGTTGTTTTCAAAAACAGTCTTATTTTCTCAAGCCCCAGAAACAGGGCTGAACCATTCAAGACGAATTGCTCTGGCCCTGCCTTCAGGAGCGCTGATGGGATTTTTCTCCGGACTGATCGGGATTGGCGGAGGGATTTTTTTAAGCCCCTTTCTTATTTTGACCCGCTGGGCGGATGCTAAAAAAGCTTCAGCCGCCGCTGCTTGTTTCATTTTCATTAATTCTTTGGTGGGACTTCTTGGGAGAGTCGGTCAAGGTTTTGAATTCTCTCAAGGATACTGGTTATGGATCCTCCCAGCATTGGTGGGGGGATGGCTGGGTTCTCGGGTAGGATCAGGCCTTGTCTCTCAAATAAAATTTGAGCGCGTGCTCGCGACTTTTTATCTATTTTTATCTGCTAATTACCTTTTAAAAGCCTTATGTTGATCTCTTACCAAAAAGCCCAATCCCTGATTCTTCGCCACACCCGGCAATCCCCCGCGGAGACAGTTCCTCTCTTGGCGTCGCTGGGGAGCGTTTTGGCGGAAACGGTAAAAGCTGATTTTTCTTTGCCTCATTTTGACAACTCAGCGATGGATGGTTTTGTATTTCGATCCGTTGATACGGCTTTAGCCAATCCCCAAAACCCGGTCTCGCTGGAGATCATCGGCTTGATTTGTGCGGGTCAGTCGGAGGTTTTACTCAAACCCAACCAAGCGTATCGCATCATGACAGGAGCCCCCATCCCTAAAGGAGCGGATACGGTACAAGCCCAAGAACAGTCGGAGATCGTCGGGAAAAAACTTATTTTTAAAAAACCATTTCCTGCTAAAAAAAATGTACGGTTTTGCGGCGAAGAACTAAAAAAAAATCAAACGGTTCTTAAAGCAGGCACCGCTTTAAACTCAGCAGTGATTGGAATCCTTGCAAGCCTCGGAAGAAATGAAGTCAAAGTTTTCCAAAAGCCAAAAATCTCAATTTTGGTCACAGGCTCAGAACTGCTTTCTCCGGGTCTGCCGCTCCAGCCGGGTAAAATTTATGATTCCAACTCCGCCATGCTTTATGCTTGCTTGACTCAAATGGGAAACCGCCCCCTCTTTGTCAGAAAAGTGGAAGACAGTTTCCCAACGATTAAAAAAATATTGCGTTATGCTCTTGGGGAAAGTGACGTGGTCATCCTTGCTGGGGGGGTGTCCACAGGAGAAACAGATTACGTCAAGCCTGCCTTAAAAGATTTGGGAGTGAAGACGATTTTTTGGGGAGTGAACCAGAAACCCGGGAAACCGATCTATTTTGGGACCAAAGAAGACAAGATTGTTTTTGGGCTTCCCGGAAACCCTGCGGCTGTTTTTACCTGTTTTTACGAGTACGTTTATCCAGCCATCCGGCATCGCATGAGATACCCAGATCCTTTTCTTGCTTCCAGGATTGTTCCTGCCAAAGAAGCGATTTTATCAGATCCCTCAAAACATCTTTTTTTAAAAGCACAAGCACAGCGGGTTTTACCCTCGCAAGCATCCCATATGATTTCTTCTTTGGCTTTGGCCACTGAGTTTTTGGTGGTGGAGCCTTCTTCTTCTGTTCAGGCCGGAGATCCGGTATTGGTTCATACGCTTCCATGAAGATCCAAGTTCTTTTTTTTGCCCAACTCAGAGAGCTGATGGGAAGTGATTCCTCTGCTTATGAAGTAGGTTCGGCAGAGACGGTGGAGGGACTTACACAACAAGTCCTGAAAGACCCTCGTTTAGTTTCGGTTAAAGAACTTCCGCTGCTTTATGCGGTGGATGAGGTCTTTGTTCCAAAGGAAACTATCTTGAAAGATAGACAGACACTAGCACTCTTAACCCCTGTTTCGGGAGGAGCTTGATGAGTTTTATTACCCAAGAGGCCATACTCCCTGAAGTTTTTTTAAAAACGATGCCGGGTCCTGAGAGCGGAGCCCTGGCAACTTTTTTTGGAATTGTTCGCAATCATCATGAGGGAAAAAAAGTCAGACAGCTGCATTACGAGTGCTATCCGTCCATGGCCCAGCAGCAGATAGAGCGGATAAAAACCAGGGTGACACAGCGTTGGGAATTACAGGAGATAAATATTTTGCATCGAGTGGGAACCTTGGCTGTAGGGGAGATTGCGGTGGCAGTTTCCGTGGCATCGGCTCATCGGGCGGAAGCTTTTGCTGCTTGTTCAGCGGTGGTTGATGCCATCAAACACGAAGTTCCTATTTGGAAAAAAGAATTTTACATGGACGGGACCCAGGCTTGGGTTTTGTGTGGTCATCCTGCCCAAGAGGTTCACGCGTGAGTCTGCGTGGATTGGTTTTGGCGGGGGGGAAGAGTCGACGCTTTGGACAGGACAAGGCGCTGGTGATGTATCAAGGAAAAACACTTTTGGAGCGTGCGGTAGGTCTTTTAGAATCAATGGACTTAAGGCCTCTGGTGGTGACCCGAGAAGAGGCGGATTATTCATTCTTGAGCTGCCCCATTTTAACCGATAAGCTTCCGGATCAGGGGCCTTTGGGTGGGATTTACACGGCGATGAGTTGGCACAAGAACACAGATTTTTTGGTACTGACCTGCGACATGCCAAGCATAGAAAAAAAAACACTAGAGGCGCTTTTTGAACCGTATAATCAGAAGCAGACGCTCACACTTTTTGAGTGGCCCGATGGAAAGAGAGAACCTTTCCCCGGGATTTATCCACAAAGCACTTTTTCTTTTGTTTCAGATTTTTTACTAAAAGAGAAATTATCGATGAAGAATCTGATCGATTCTGTCGCGGACCAAAACCGGGTTCCCATCGAAGGGGAGAATCCCCATTTTTTCAATATCAACACGGTCACCCATTTTGAGGAACTTTTATCATGACCCCACCACCTATTTTATTGAGCGGAAAGTTAATTTATATTTTAGTAAAGGAGGTGGTGGGGTGAGAAAAACCAAAATTATCGCAACGGTCGGTCCCGCTTGCCAGGATGAAAAAATTCTAAAAGCTTTGATCCTAGAAGGAGTGGATGTTTTTCGCATCAATGCCTCTCACTCGACTCCGGATCAGATGAAAACCTGGTTTGATCGGATCCGAAAAGTTTCCCGGGCTCTCAAAGAGCATACGGCGATCCTGGTGGATCTTCAGGGTCCTCGAGTCCGTACCGGGAAGCTGACTCATGGTCCCCTGATGCTGGTCACCGGTGCGACAGTTGTCTTGCATGTGGATAGCAACCCTGCGCCTCGAATGGAACTCTCCACGACTTGCCGGGAATTTACGCGGATGGTTAAGACCGGCGATGCGGTGCTCATCGACAATGGAGCGGTTGAGCTTGAAGTGTTGTCGGTTGGACGCAGTCAAGTACAGGCGAAAGTCATCCGGGGGGGTGCGGTCGGAGACAATAAAGGAATCAACCTTCCTTTGGCTCCCATTACTTTACCGGCTCTCACTGCCAAAGATTTAAAAGATTTAAAAGCGGCCAGTCAGTTGGGGGCGGACTATATCGCGCTTTCTTTTGTCAGGAGCCATGAGGATGTTCTAGCGGTCAAAAAATGGATGAAAAAAAATTCTGTGCAAATCCCCATCATTGCCAAGATTGAGAAACCCAGAGCTGTCAATAACATCCAGTCAATTTTGGCGATTTCTGATGGACTCATGGTTGCACGCGGAGATTTAGGGATTGAGATGGGGATTGAAAGAGTGCCGCGCTTACAGAAGATGTTGATTCATGAAGCGCTGGGTTTCCAGCTACCGGTAATTACGGCTACCCAGATGCTTGAGACCATGATTAATTCTTCTCATCCGACAAGAGCCGAAGTTTCGGATGTGGCCAATGCGGTTTTTGACGGCACGGATGCGGTGATGCTCTCCGGAGAGACTTCGATTGGCCGGTATCCGGTGGAAGTCGTCAGAACCATGAGAAAGATTGTGGAAGAAGCGGAAGGAAATGGGAAAGAAGCTACAGAAATTTTAAAAAAAGAGAGCAAAGAGCAGGCAACTTTTACTTCCCTGATGGCAATTGCTCACGCGGCTTTAGGGGCCGCTCGAGAGGCAAAAGCCAAAGCGATTGTGATCTTTACCCAAACAGGACGGATTGCACGTATTCTTTCAAAATTAAAACCTCCCTGTGCTCTTTTGCCTGTGACGGAGTCGATGAGCACCCTCTCAAGGCTTAATTTACTACGAGGGGTGACTCCGATTCATGTCAAAAAATCACTGGATTCACGCCAGATGCTTCACCGCACAGATGAAGAAATGCTACGCTCAGGCATTGTCAAAAAAGGAGATACGGTGATCCTTATTTTTGGACCTTGGGCCCTACCTGGAAGTTTTTCGATGATGGCGATTCACCGAGCGGGAGACGCACGGTCTTAGAAGGAAAGTAACTTAGGATTTGGGGAGACTTGCATCCAATCGTGGATGATTTTTTTATCCTCATCCGATAAAGAAATAAAAGCGCCGCCGATTTCAAACTGACTGATACTGGGAATTTCACGAATCCAGGCGGGCTTTACGGAGGTCTCGATTGGTTTTTTCCCAGGAATGTGGACGCGAAAAGATAGCCGTTCCTGAATGGGAATGAACTCAGAGGAACGGAAGCGGATGCCTCCCTCGGAAATATCATTCACCAAGGCTTCCTTAAGCTTCTCTCCCGTGCCAAAGACTTTGAATACGGAGTCTAATCGGCACTTGATTCTGGGAAACATTCTTTGCTCGTTCATCAGATCCTCTTGGTTGGCTTTTAAAGACACACCTAACCTCATTTATAGTATAAATCATTATTTTTCTCTGTGTTGAAAAAACCAGGATTTATTGCTGAAATAATGTTATATTATTTTATACAATATAATATATTTAATTATTAATTGTAATTATTGGCTATATGGAGAAGAAGTTTGAAAAGTACTGATTGTGCACGTAAATTTTCAGTTTTGGACACTCAGGTCGCCAAAGGAGTCGCCATTACCTTGATGGTGATGCACCATTTATTTGCTTTTCCCGAGCGCATTGCTAAATCTCAGTATGCTTCTCTTCTTCCTTGGGAGTGGCAGGGCCAGCCCATCGAATACCATTTGGGGAAGTGGAGCCATATCTGTATCGCGCTCTTTATATTTTTGTCGGGGTATGGGATGTGCCAGAGCCTGATGAAGTCTGCAAAAGTTTCACCCGTTACCTATAGTTTTAAGAAATTTCTAGATTTTTACAAAATGTTTTTACCCTGCTTTGCCCTCTTTATTTCTATCGGCTATCTGTTTTTCTCTCAACGTCCAGAATATGCATCGCTTTGGCCAAACTTGGCGATGAATTTTTTAAGCTTAAGCGTCTCCTACAATCAAGAGTGGTGGTTTCTTCGGGTTTATTTTTTACTTCTCTGTTATTTCCCCTTTGCTTATTTTCTGGCTCGTCGTCAACCCCTCCTTCTTTTTTTAATTTCTATGGCTGGCTGCTCCTTGTCACGGTCGACCAATATTGTCTGGGGGATTCTGTATTGGCAGGGAGTTTTTACGATAGGGATTTTGGTAGCGGCCACTGATTTTTTTGAAAAGACCCCAAGTCTTTTTAAAGACACTCCTTCCAAGAGGACTTGCCTACTGATTTTTTTGAGTGTGTGGACTACGGCTATTTTTCTGATAGGAAGAGGCGACATGTTTGCCGCACCCATTTTGGTTTATTACCTCTCAAGGTTCTGGACACAGGGGACAGGACAGCAGATCCTTTCTTTTTTAGGAAAACACTCTTTGGGGATATGGCTTGTGCACTCATTTTTTATCTATCATTTTTTCCAGCCACTGGTTTTACTTCCGCGATCCTCGATTTTGATTCTTGTGTGGGCGCTGGTTTTATCCGTTTTTGTGCCTTATGGGGTGGCCTATCTTCAAAAATTCATGGATATCCCATTCACAAAAAATAAAAATATTGCACCCAAGCCTCATTTAGGCTAACTTGATTAAAGAGTGAATGGAGGAAATAGAAATCATGCTTAAAAAATATACAATTTTTTTGTTCGCTGTTTTGATCAGTGTTCCCGCATTTGCCGAAAGTTCTAGCCCCGATCTTGAGGGCCGCATCAGTCATATTCATTATCCCGGGAGTGTTGTCGTGGTACGCAATGAACTTACCAACGCGATTGGATTGCGTGATTATCGTGTCAAGGTAAAGCAGGGAATGATCAACGATTACAAGCAGAGTGATCGTTTGAAGATTTGGCTCAATCCAGATGAGCCTAAAGAAGCACTGATGATTGAGAGGGTTTCCCGATAAAGGTTTCTTTTCGGGTCTTTTTTCTTTTTCTCTGTTTTCTGGGATTTCAAGTTCAGGCACAGGGCAAGCCTTTGGAGCCTGCCTCTGAGGGCTTGTTTGTCTCTGTTCTTCAAGAGCCTCCCGTTCTTTCCAGCCGCCAAGCGATTTTAGAACTGCTTCAGTTTGCCAAAAAAAATCACATCCGGATTTTATTTGTTCAGGTTTACCGGGCGAACAAAGCCTGGTTTTTTTCAAAACACGCGGACACAACCCCTTATTTTGATTGCCTTCATCGAGTCGGCGAAGATCCCCTGGCCTTTTTGATTGAAGAGGCCCATCAGGAGGGGATCCAAGTCCACGCGTGGATCAACTTACTCAGTTTGAGCGCCAATGAGAATGCCCCCATTTTAAAAAAATATGGGACGGCGGTGTTGACCCGCAACCAGGAAGAAAAAAAATCAATTCAGGATTTTAAAGTCGACAACCAGTACTTTTTGGAGCCTGGAGATTTGCGCGTCCAAGACACCCTCTCACAGATTGTGGGGGAACTAGTCCGGGGGTATCCGACGCTAGATGGGGTGCAACTGGACTACATTCGATACCCCGATGTTCGGCCGGATTATGGGTATACCCAGGCGAATATCAACCGTTTTAAAAATACTGTCGTTTCGGGGAAGGTTTCTAAAGAAAATCCTTCTTGGAAACAGTGGAAATATGACCAAGTCACGGGACTTGTCCGGCGCTTGGTCAAAAAAGCCAAATCCATCAACCCCCAGATCCAAGTATCGACGACAGGCCTTATGCCTTATTACCGGGCGTCATTGGAGTCATTTCAAGATTGGCGACTGTGGCTTAAGACGGGTCTGGTGGATTTTGTGACGCTCATGACCTACGCAGATGATTTGCCGGAATTTTATAGTTATCTTAAAAATGCTTCAGAAAAAGCTCCGGATTTAAAAAAAGTGTACATTGGTCTTGGGGCTTACAAGCTACGAAAAACCCCCGAAGTTTTTCAGGAGCAAGTGAGTGTATGCCAAGAAGCCGGTGCTCGGGGTTGTGTAGTTCTGGATTACGCGGACCTCATCCAGTACAATATGAAAATACATGATTAAAAAAATAGCGGTGGTCAACGGAGTGCGCACGCCTTTTATCAAGGCGTGGACGCTTTTTGAAGATCTACCCGCGCAGAAGCTTGGCGCTCTGTGTCTGACAGAGCTTCTCCAAAGAACTGAAATCGATCCCAATCTTGTCGATGAGGTGATTGTCGGCTGTGTGGGTCAGCCAATTGATGCGGCCAATGTCGCACGTGTGATCAGCCTCTACGCGGGGATCCCAAAATCTAAAAAAGCCTATACAGTCAATCGCAACTGTGCTTCCGGTTTTGAAGCCGTGACCAGTGCTGTTGAAAAAATCACGGCAGGTCAGGATGACATCGTGATCGCCGGTGGGGCTGAGTCCATGTCCAACGCGCCTTTGGTATTTTCAAAAGACGCGGTGAAAATTTTTATGCGTTTGGGTCGTGCTAAATCTTTCATGGAAAAGCTTGGGGTTTTCTCACAATTTCGTCCCAAACATTTTGCACCTCAAGCGGCCCTTGGTTTGGCACTGACCGATCCTACCTGCGGGCTCAATATGGGGCAAACCGCCGAAGTAGTCGCCAAAAAGTTTGGCATTTCGCGCCAGCGCCAAGACAAGTTTGCTTTGGAAAGTCACCAGCGCGTGATTGCTTCCCGTGAAAAACTAAAAGAAGAAATGATGAGTGTTTTTGTGCCACCTTCGTTTGAAAAGACAGTCGGTGAGGATAACGGCGTGCGCGAAGGCCAGTCGATGGATGCTTTAGCCAAGCTAAAACCTGTGTTTGATCGCCGCTCGGGGACAGTCACCGCGGGGAATTCTTCACAGATCACCGACGGGGCTTGCATGCTTCTTCTGATGGAAGAAGAAAGAGCGAAGGCAATGGGTTATGAGATTTTAGGAACGATTGCCGCCTATGACTATGTGGGTCTTGAGCCCAGCGA
>CAZCDB010000040.1:10913-14143 GCA_964497635.1 uncultured Planctomycetia bacterium
GTTCTTTTGGAGAGAAATTAAATGCCCGGCGCATGGAAACTTTCCGTCGAAGGAGAAGTCGGAAATCTTCTTTTTGACTGTCCCGACACCGATATCAATATTCTTACCTCGGAACACTTAAATACTTTAAGCCAGACTCTTGATGAGATTGCTTCCCGCACAGACTTTAAAGTGTTGATGGTGACTAGCTCCAAGAGAAAGATTTTTATCGCCGGAGCGGATATCAAGGAAATCAATGGGATTTCGACACCGGCCGATGCATTTTCCAAGGCGGAGGAAGGCAAAAAGATTTTTCAAAAGCTTGAAGATTTAAAAATTCCCACCGTTTGTGTCATCAATGGCGCTTGTCTGGGTGGCGGGTATGAGCTGGCCCTCTCTTGTGACTACCGCGTGGCTTCTTTTTCACCCGATGTCAAAATTGGTTTGCCGGAGTGCAATCTAGGGATTCTCCCGGGATTTGGAGGCAGTATTCGCCTGCCGCGACTCATCGGACTCTTAAAAGCTCTACCGATGATCCTTGCCGGTCGCGTGGTCTCGGCTGAAGAAGCGCTTAAAAACGGGATGGTGGATAAGCTTTTCACGCAATTGACACTTTTAAAGGACGCCACTGATTTTGCAAAAGAACAAATCAATAAGTCTTCCTCGGGTCTTCCACGGAAAAAAGATTTAGGCACTTGGTTTTTGGAAGACACTCCGCTGGGTCGAGCGGTTGTATTTCAAAAGGCCCGAAAAGACGTCTTGCAGAAAACCAAAGGTGTTTATCCCGCCCCGTTTGAAATTATTGATCTGATCCAGAAGACTTACGGCAAAGACACGCCGGAGGCTTACCGTCTGGAGAGTGAGCACTTTTCGCGTCTGGGGACCACGGATGTTTCCAAAAATCTCATCCAGGTTTTTTTCCTCAGTGAAAAATATAAAAAATTCAAATGGACCTCGACAGAACTTAAATCCGACGGGATTCAGAAAGTGGGCGTGGTAGGGGCGGGGATCATGGGCGGTGGGATTGCCCAGCTAGTCAGCCAGAAGGAAGTTCCTGTACGCGTCAAAGATCTCAATGAAAAGGCTCTTTCCGGTGCTCTTAAAGAGGCGATGGGAATTTACAAAAGCGCTTTAAAAAGAAGAAAAATAAAAAAGCATGAAGTTGAGAAGAAGATGAATCTTATTTCCGTGGGCCTTAACAACTCTGGTCTTAAAAACTGTGGGATTTTGATTGAGGCGGTTGTTGAAGATCTGGGAATCAAGCAAAAGGTGTTCAAAGAGCTCGACGCTCTGACCGATAAAAATGTCATTTTAGCTTCCAACACCTCGTCACTGCCAGTGACGCAGATGGCTCAAGTTTGCTCTCACCCTGAGCGGGTGATTGGCTTACATTTTTTTAACCCGGTGAATCGCATGCCTCTGGTGGAGGTGATTCGCGCTCAGCAGAGCTCGGAAGAGACGATTGAGAGAACGGTGCAATTTGCCAGGCGTCTGGGGAAGACCGTTATTTTAACTGAAGACAGACCCGGATTTTTGGTGAACCGCCTTCTTCTTCCGTATTTAAATGAAGCCGCGTATCTTTTAGAGCAGGGTCTATCCCCAGAGAAAATCGATGCGATCGCCGAAAAGTTTGGCATGCCCATGGGACCGATTGAGCTTGTGGATCAAGTGGGGATTGATGTGGGATATAAGGTTGCGCATATTTTGCAGGAGGCTTTTGGCGAGCGTATGAAAGTCGCCAAGATCCTTGAGGATGTCAAAGCCAAAGGTCTTTTGGGAAAAAAATCCGGCAAAGGCTTTTATCTCTATCAAGGCAAGAAAAAAGTCACCAATCCCGAAGTCAAAATCGGCTCCGGATCCAGAGTCTCAGACGAAGATGCCCTGAAACGCATGATTTACATCATGATCAACGAAGCCGCCCGGTGTTTGGAAGAGAAGGTTATCGACTCCGCCGGCACGGTTGATATTGGTATGATCATGGGCACGGGTTTCCCGCCGTTTCGTGGAGGGCTCCTACGCTACGCCGACTCCGTGGGAATTGCCAACATCGTCAAAGATCTTGAGCGCTTTCAAAAAGAAGTAGATCTCAAACGTTTTGAACCTTGCGACTATTTACGCCAATTAGCCCTAAAGAACACCACTTTTCACTCCAAATAAAATTTTCGTGAGGCCCCTTGACAGGCTGTTTTTGGTCATGTATTCTTCCATTATGAAAACGTTTTCATTAAAAAGGGACTTTTGATGAAGCAGACGCCTATTTCTATTAAAGAAATAGCCCGGAAAACTCGGGTGTCCATCGCGACGGTTTCCAGGGCGACCAATCCGGGACTGCGTAAGCTGGTGGCTCCCGGCACCCTTAAACTGATTGATGAAACGGTCAAGAAATACAGCTACGCTCCCAATCCTGCCGCTCGCAACTTAAGATCGGCAAGCTATCAAACGATCGGTGTGCTCTTGCCGCATATCCCGAACGTCTTTGTGAGTAATTACCACTCCCGGGTGATCAGCGGCGTGTCCAACGCTCTTTTGAATTCTGATTACAAGCTAAAAGCAGTCACTTTTAAGCCTGGTAATTGGGATCATTACGTTTTTGGAGCTATGGAGGCGATAGATGGCTTAGTCATCAGTTATTGGCCGGATTTTTTTTCCAACAAAAAGGCGCTAAGTAGTCTCGATGTTCCCTGTGTCATTGTCAACGATCCCGATGAGACCGTAAAAGCGCACTTCGTCCATGGAGATTCACACAGCGGCGGAAGAATTGCCGCGGAGCATTTGTGGCAAATGGGACACCGGAAGATTGCGGTGATGCTGGGGAAGGAGACGTCAAGTGACAGTCGCCTGCGTTTTGAATCTTTTAGAGAATACTTGAAAAGCCAGGGTGTGATGTTGGACAAAAATTTGATCTTCAAGGGTAATTTTGAGGAAAAGGACGCTTATGAATGCGCCAAGACGATTCCTTTTTCAAAAATCACCGCAATTTTCTGTCTGAGCGACAACATGGCGATTGGAGTGATCCGGCGAATGAATGAAATGGGCGTGAAATGTCCCGAGCAAGTATCCGTGATGGGATATGACAATGACGGAAGGTCTTCCATGATTTATCCCGCGCTTACCACGATTGACGCGTCTGTCTCCCGACTGGGAGAGGCGGCCGTCGAAAGTTTGATGGGATTTTTAAAAGGGGGCAAGAAAAACGTTTTTTATTATCAAAGCACTTGCTTAAAACCGTCCTTAGTGATTCGAGAGTCCGT
>CAZCDB010000041.1:0-8741 GCA_964497635.1 uncultured Planctomycetia bacterium
CAAAAATCACAACTTCCCTTAGTTTTGATGACGTATATGAACCCAATTTTTTCTTATGGCCTGGAGCGCTTTGCCAAAGATGCTAAAGAGGCGGGGGTGGACGGAGTGATTTTGCCGGAGGTACCCCTGGAAGAGTCCAAAGCAATCTCTGCGATCTTAAAAAAACAAAAACTGGACCTCATCTATCTGGTGGCTCCAACGAGTACGGCGATCCGAAAGAAAAAAATTGCCCGCGCCTCCAAAGGTTTTATTTATTATGTTTCAATGACCGGGGTGACCGGCTCTAAGAGCTCTGCTTTTGGTTCGGTGGCTGGTGATGTGCAAGGTCTTAAGAAGTTGTCCAAGCTTCCTGTTTGCGTTGGTTTTGGGATTTCAAATCCGGATCAAGCCCGTGCGATGTCCCAAGTTTCGGATGGGGTCATTGTTGGCAGTGCTTTAGTAAAGGCTTTGAATGACCACCAAGCTTTATCCGCCCAAGCCTTTACTCAAAAATTTGTACGCCCTTTTGTCCAAGCGGTTAAGGGCCCCAAAGGAAGTCGCTAATGCCCAAAGCAGTCATTATGGCGGGCGGTCAGGGCGAGCGTTTTTGGCCCATGACGCATGAGAAGTTTCCCAAATACCGCATTCCTTTTTACGGCAAAAAATCTTTATTGCAGAAAACCTCCGACCGCCTAGAAAAAGTTTACGGCAAAAACAACGTTTACGTGATCACCACCCAAAGCCACGCCTCAATGATTCGTAAGGATTTGCCAAAACTGAGCCGCAACAATATTTTGATCGAGCCTTCCCGGCGCAACACAGCTCCCGCAATTTATCTGGCTTCTTTTTTGCTAGCGAAGCGATTTGGGCCCGAAGAGGTGATCTCTTTTTTTCCCGCGGATCAACTGATTCAGGATGAAAAAAGCTTTGCCTCCACTATCCAAGAGGCGATACAGCTTGCCGGGTCCCAAGGCTCTCTGGTCACCGTGGGCATTCGCCCCACCTTTCCTGCAACAGGGTATGGGTATATTGAAAAGGGTTTGGGGGTGAAGGGTTTTAAGAGCACCTCGCAGGTCCGGCGCTTTGTTGAGAAGCCGGATGCTAAAACAGCCGCTACCTATCTTCGCCAGGGAAAGTTTTTTTGGAATGCAGGTATTTTTACCTGGAAAATAAAAACATTTTTGGACGCGATGCATTCTCATAGCCCCGGGATTGCTCGGGCCATTGATCGTGGCGTCACCGCTAAAACTTATGGGCGGATTCCTAGTATTTCGATTGATTACGCTTTATTTGAAAAAGCTAAAAATGTCTGCGTGGTCGAAACGTCGATGGATTGGTGTGATGTGGGAAATTGGGATATGTTTTGGGCTAAAAATCCTTTGGATCCCAAGGGGAATTATGTGGACGGGATTTCTTATCACCAGCAGTCCACCCGGACTCTCTTGGTTAATCACACACAGGTGCCTCTGGTTGCTTTGGGCTTATCCGATGTGATTGTGGTTCAAACCGAACGAGGGACCTTGGTTTGTCCGCGGGGCCGAGCAGAAGAAGCAGCGCTTTTTTTTAAAAATAAATCTCAATGAGAATCCTTTCGATTGATTTTGGTGAAAAAAGAATCGGTCTTGCGCTCTCCGACCCGCTAGGGTTTACGGCCCAAGGACTTGAAACGCTTCAGCGTAAAAACATGAAGCAGGTTTTGGCGGATATCGTTAGTTTGGTCAAAGAGCGCGAAGTGGGTGAGATTGTGGTGGGATTTCCGATCAACATGGATGGAAGTCAGGGTTTTAAGGCGCAAGAAGTGACTAAGTTTGTGGCGGATCTTGAAAAAGTGGCCGGGGTTCCTATCAAAACCTGGGATGAAAGGCTTACCAGCCGCGAGGCTAATCGCCTGATGATTGAAGAGGGGCTCTCCCGTGAAAAACAAAGATCGCAAAGCGATCGCTTGGCGGCCACGCTGATTTTGCAAAATTATCTAGAGTATCGTCGAATCCGAGGAAATCATGAAAAATCTTGAAGTAGTTGTGCTGGAGAATGGGCTAAAAGTTTTGGCCATCCCACTCAAAGAAAGAAAATCCATATCCATCGGCATCTGGGCGCATGTTGGGGCTCGCAACGAAACCCCGAAATTTGGAGGAGTTTCTCATTTTCTAGAGCATATTGTTTTCAAAGGCACCACCTCACGAACCGCCACTCAGATCAAAGAATCGATTGAGGGGGTTGGCGGAAGTATGAATGCTTTTACCTCCGAAGAGTGCACTTGTTTCCTGGCCAAGACGACGCGACGGCATTTTGAAAGAGTGTTTGATACGCTATCAGACATGACGCTCAACGCGATTCTAGATCCCAAAGACATCGAAAAGGAGCGGACGGTAATCTTGGAAGAAATCAAGATGACCCAGGATCAGCCTTCGCAGCTGGTGGACGAACTTTTATCGGAGATTGTCTGGAAGGATCATGTTTTGGGGCGACCGATTGCCGGGACTCTGGAGACGGTAAGCCGTCTGACGCGTGAGGAAATCAAAAAATACCGAGATGATTTTTACACGCCTCACAATTTGACGGTGGTTGCGGCGGGCGATATTGATTCGGCAGCATTGGCGGAGGCTGCCAAGAAGCACTTTGTTTCCCAAGCCCCCAAAAATGAGAAGTTATTTGAAAAATTTGTCAGGACTCAAGAGAAGCCTTCCTTAAGATTTTTTCCAAAAAAAACAGAGCAGACGCATTTGGCCTTATCGCTTCATGCACTCCCCAAAGATCATCCCGATGAGCCGGTGGTGGATCTGATCAATGTCATTTTAGGTGGCAACATGTCCTCGCGCCTTTTTAATGAGGTGCGTGAAGAGAGGGGGCTTGCTTATGATATCGGATCTTTTGTCCGTCGTTACCAAGAGACGGGGGCTTTTGTTGTCTCCGCAGGCGTGGATCATCAGAAAGCCAAAGAAACTCTTCGTGTTGTGCTCGCCGAGCTTGAGCGGATGACGCAAGAGCCAGTCAAAGCCGATGAGCTTGAGCGCGCTCAAGAATTTTATTTGGGTCAGTTTGAGCTGGGTCTTGAAAACAGCTCCAGCCAAATGCTGTGGAATGGAGAGAATCTCATGACCCACGGAGCCCTAAAAGACCCCGAAGAAATCATCCGTGGCATCCGCAACGCGACTCGTGAGGATATCCTGCGAGTCTCCCAAGAAATTTTTAAAACCTCTTCGCTAAACCTAGCCCTAGTAGGCCCCAACCACTCCGAAAAAGAGTATCTACCGCTTCTTCATTTTTAAGGTGTTGGAGTTCTTTTTATTTTTATTTTCACCTGTTGCCGTGACTCAAACCATAAGTTGGGAGAACTCTCGGCCTATTGGCCGAAAAAGGCTGTGTAAAAGGCGTTGCCCTCGGCCAACCGGCCGTCTCTCTCCGACTTATGATTTGAGTCACAAGCGGGCAAAAGGAGAAAATAAAAACAAAAAGAACTCCCAAGATCTAGAGCTTTTAGTATCAGAGCCTCTTATTCATTATAATTTTTCCTTTTTACCCGCTTGTAACTAGAGCTGAGCGCTGGAAACATGTAACTCATAGGCCAGAACCACCCTTTTATTTTACCAGAGAGCTTTTATGCGAGGCTTAGGCCGCCCATTCAAATCGATAATAGAAGTTCAGTCAGCAAAGCCTGGAGGGTTTAGGTAAGTCCAAAGCCCAGTAGAAGCCGAGCGAAGGTCTTCCGAATGAGGAAGACCGGCCGGAACGTAGAAAAATGAAAGGGTGGTTCAGGCCAACATGTATGAGTAAGAGGCTCGGATTTTTCAGCTAGATAGCAAATAATTTGATATACTATTTTTCTTAAAATTTATGGCGCAGACTAGGATAAAAATAGCGCCGTCGCTCTTAGCGGCGGACTTCAGTGATTTGGCGGGGGAGATTCGGCGCGTCGAGGCGGCGGGTTGTGATCTGCTGCATTTGGATGTGATGGATGGGCATTTTGTGCCCAATATCACGATCGGGCCTTTTATTGTCAAAGCGATTCGTAAAATCACCCGCTTACCCCTAGACACCCATCTGATGATTGAGAACCCTGAGAACTATATTGAAGAGTTTGTGAAGGCGGGGTCGGACGCGGTGACGGTTCACGCGGAGGCTTGTGAGGGGAAGCTGGCCCAGGTTTTGGAAAAGCTAAAAACGCTTAAAGTGGGGCGTGGAGTTTCTTTAAAACCAGCGACAGGCTTAGACTGTCTTAAACCTTTTTTAAATCAGATTGATATGGTGCTTCTCATGACAGTCAACCCCGGGTTTGGCGGCCAATCCTTTATGCCGGAGGTGCTGCCCAAAATCAGTCAGCTCCGAGCGATTTATTCTGGAGATATCGAGGTGGACGGGGGAATTAACAAACAGACTTCTTTGGAGACGGTTCGCGCCGGTGCTAATGTTTTGGTGGCTGGCACGGCCATTTTTGGAAAACCAGATATACGACAAGCAATCGAGGATTTAAGATGTCAAAAGTAATCCCAAATATTAAGTTTGGAACGGATGGTTGGCGAGCTCTCATGGATACGGAATACACCATGGAAAACCTGGAGCTCGTGGCTCAGGCTTTTGCGGACCTGATGAATCAAAACGTCAAAGCTGCTGGCCGCTCGGATGCGCCAAAGCTCGTGGTGGGCTATGATTTTCGAGAAAACTCGGATGTGTTTGCCAAGCGGGCGGCAGAAATTTTTGTGGCCAATGGAATTCAGGTGATTTTATCCAGCTCTCCCTGCCCGACACCGGCGGTTAGCTATACTATCGTCGATGAAAAATACGACGCGGGGATTGCCATCACCGCCAGTCACAACCCGGCTCGTTATAATGGGTTTAAAATAAAAAACGCTATTGGAAGCTCCGCAGAAAAATCAATCACAGATGCAGTGGAGGGGCTCATTGGAAAAAACCCAGTTCAAAAAACAGCCTTTACTCCCAAGAATCCTCAGATCAGAGATATCAATATTAAGTTTATCCAAAACCTAAAAAATTATCTGAAAATAGACGTGATCAAAGCCGCGTCCTACCGCATCCTTGTCGACTCCATGCACGGGGTGGGTGGGCACAACATGGAAAAAATGCTTGAGGGTGGGAAAATTCAAGTGACCACGATTCGTGGCGATCGGGATATTACTTTTGGTGGCGTTGCACCGGAGCCGATTGCGCGTTTTCTTGGGCCTTCGATTGAGCTGATGAAAAGCGGTCGTTTTGATTTAGGCGTGGTGACGGATGGGGATGCGGATCGTGTGGGAGCTTTGCGTCCGGGCGGTGAGTTTGTGTCTCCGGGGATTTTGTTGGCTCTGATTCTTTTGCATTTTGTGCAAGATCTTAAAAAATCGGGGGGAGTTGTTACGACCATCTCCAACACGGGTTTAATTTATCGCGTGGCGCGAAAGCTGGGCGTACCCGTTTTTGAGACGCCGGTAGGTTTTAAGTACATCTGCGAAGTCATGATGAAAGAAAAAATTCTCATCGGCGGGGAAGAATCGGGCGGGATTGCGTTTCAAGGCTATCTTTTTGAGCGCGACGGGATGCTTTCCTCACTTCTTTTGATGCAGATGATGGCGATGCGGGGTCAGAGCTTCGAAGAAATTTTGCAAGCGGTTGAAAAAGAATTTGGGAAGCTTTTTTATGTCCGCAATGACATCACGTATCCTAATGAACTCAAGCCCAAGCTTTTTTCTATGCTTTCATCGTCAGCCCCTACTTCTTTTCAAGGCCTTAAAGTAGAAAGAATCAATGCGGCAGATGGAATTAAGTTTGTTCTTCAGGATGACAACTGGCTTTTATTTCGCTTGTCAGGGACCGAGCCCATCCTCCGTATTTACGCGGAGGCTTCCAGTCAGAAACTAGCGGAAACACTGGTGCAAGAAGGCAAAGAGCTGGCGTTTAGCGTCAAATAAGCCCCTTATGCAAATCAAACACGTACGAAATTTTTCTATCATCGCCCATATTGATCACGGGAAGTCGACGCTAGCAGATCGCATCTTGGAGCATACGGGTGCCATTGATAGCCGCACCTTCCACAACCAGCTTTTGGATGATATGGAGCTTGAGCAAGAGCGCGGCATTACGATCAAAGCCAGTGCGGTCAAAATCAAATACACCAGCAAAAAAAATGGTCAGGAGTATGTTCTCAACCTGATTGACACCCCAGGTCATGTGGATTTTAGTTATGAGGTCTCCAAGAGTCTGCGGGCTTGCGAGGGCGTGCTTCTTTTGGTGGACGCGGCGCAAGGGGTTGAGGCCCAAACCGTCGCCAATCTTTACTTGGCGGTGGAACACAACCTGGCCATTATTCCTGTCATCAACAAGATTGATTTGCCCACCGCGGAGCCAGAAAAGGTGAAGCGCCAGATACACACGACCTTTGGAATAGATGAAAAGGAAGTTCTTTTGGCCAGCGCGAAGGCGGGAATTGGCATCACCGAGATTTTAGAAGCGGTGATTGAGCGCGTGCCCCAACCAGAAGGGGACCCCAACAACTCCTTGCAAGCCCTGATTTTTGACTCGCAGTATGACACTTATCGCGGAGTCATTATTTACGTGCGTATTTTTAACGGCGTTTTAAAAAAGGGGATGAAGGTACGGATGATGGTCACAGGTCGTGACTATGAGGTGCTAGAAATCGGAACCCTTTCGCCCAAGCCGGTGGCCGGTGAAATCCTCCACACGGGGGAGGTGGGATATATTTGTTGTAATATCCGCACCGCCAAAGATGTTGAAAATGGGGACACAATCACCGATGCTTTGCGTCCTTGCACCGAGGCCCTCCCAGGCTATAAAAAAATCCGCCCCATGGTTTTTGCCGGAATTTACCCGGTCAATTCTAAGGATTTTCAAGGGCTTAAAGACGCTCTTGAAAAGCTTCAGCTCAATGACGCTTCGCTTGTGTTTGAAGTCGAGAGTTCTCCGTCAATTGGTTTTGGATTTCGTTGCGGCTTCTTAGGGCTTTTGCATATGGAGATTGTCCAGGAACGTCTTGAGCGTGAATACAACATGAACTTGGTGATTACCACTCCAAGCGTTGTGTATAAAATCAAAAAGACCGATGGAGAAATCGTGGAGATTGATAACCCAGCCAAGATGCCCGTGGTTAATCAGATTGCTGAGATCATGGAGCCCTTTGTGTCAGCGACGATTGTGGTGCCTCCGACGAGTATGGGAGCTATCATGGAGCTTTCGGAAAAGAAGCGGGGAGTCTACAAGTCCACGGAGTACATCAGCGAAGATCGCGTTAAAATTGTTTACGAGTTTCCTTTATCTGAAATCATCGTCGATTTCTATGACAATATTAAGTCTATCACCAAGGGTTACGGCTCATTTGATTATGAATTGATGGGACATCGCCAGGGGGATGTGGTCAAGCTGGATATTTTGATCAACAATGAGATCTGCGACTCTTTTAGCTCGATGGTTCACCGAGACAAGGCACAGCTCAAGGGTCGTGTGCTCTGTGAAAAACTAAAAGAACTCATTCCGCGCCAGATGTTTGAAGTGGCCATCCAGGGGGCTATTGGCGGTAAAATCATCGCTCGTGAAACGGTAAAGCCGATGGGTAAGAACGTAACCGCCAAGTGTTACGGGGGTGATATTACTCGTAAACGCAAACTTTGGGAAAAGCAAAAAGAAGGCAAGAAGCGCATGAAGCAGTTTGGGAAGGTTGAGATTCCTCAGGAAGCATTTCTGGCTGCGCTGAAGGTTGAGGATTAGAGTGGAGCTTCCCGCGTTCCTTGGAAAATGGAAGGATAAGGAGTTTTTGATCCGAGAGGGCAAGGAGTGGGCACACTCTATCATTGTTGCTCTGATTTTGACTTTGATTATCCGAACTTTTGTCATTCAGGCTTTCAAGATTCCCTCAGGCTCGATGAGACCCACTTTATTGGAAGGGGATAAACTTTTTGTCAATAAGTACATTTACCGTTTCGAGTCCCCCAAGCCTGGTGACATCATCGTTTTTAAATATCCAGTAGATCCCAAAAAAGATTTTATCAAGCGTTTGGTCGCTTTGGGGGGCGATGAGGTTGAGCTTCGTGATGGGAAGATTTACGTGAATAATAAGGCTCTGGAAGATCCCGCTACTTTTGGTAAATTTTATTATTATAATCACGATCCTTACGGAGGTCCTTTTGAAACGATCAAAGTCCCTCAAGACTCTTATTATGTGTTGGGGGATAATAGTGCTAATTCAACCGACAGCCGTTTTTGGGGGTTTGTCCCCAAGAAAAATGTTCTCGGAAAAGCTATTTTTCGCTGGTGGCCACTGAATCGTGTTGGAAAACTCAAGTAGCTCCGAAGTTTTTTTCTCACCCAATATTGCCAATAACATCACTCTGGTGAGGGTTTTGTTGGTGCCAGTTTTTATCCTGCTCCTATTCTATTATTCTCCCGGAGAGGAGATTTTGTTGCGCCTAGCTTTTGGAGTTTTTTTGTTGGCTTGTTTTACGGATGCTCTGGATGGCTATCTTGCCCGGAAGCTAAATCAAAAGACAATTTTTGGCAGTTATGTGGACCCAATGGCGGATAAACTACTCTTATCCAGCGGTTTTCTCTCTTTATCTTTTTTGCCCAACCTACCACCGGAGATCAAAATACCTGCTTGGGTGACGATTATTGTGATCTCGCGGGATGTGATCATTCTGGCAGGATCTACCCTTATTTTCTTATTTGCGGGGACCTTAAAAGCTTCTCCGCTTTTTATCGGAAAACTTACCACTTTTATTCAAATGGTAGCGCTTGCGGCCACTTTTTTTTCTTACGGG
>CAZCDB010000041.1:8841-13988 GCA_964497635.1 uncultured Planctomycetia bacterium
TAGTTAGTATGATAATTTAGTATCTACTATTTTAAGGTTTAAATATGAGAGAAATCTGCATCCAGACCTCAACGTCAGAAAACCACAAGCGTAAAAACTTGATGATAGTTGAAATGATCGATCAGGACGGCTTTACCGCCCGCGCCGAGAAAAAATTTTCATACTATGTGTCTGAGCAAAGTCCTTTTGCGGATGAAGATAACTTAAAGAAAAACTGGGCTGATATCCAGGCACATTCCCAACGTAAAAAAGACCGCCATGTTTCTATCCGTAAAGTGATTGATCCTAAAACAGGGTTGGGGCAAATGATTTACCGGGTCATCGGAAGTTTCTATGTGGTGCAAGACCTACACATTTTTGCCGTCGTCTTCATGCACCGCATCAAATTTGACATGATTTCCCCCAGCCACTCCCCAAAGAACCTCCCACTGTTTTAACCGCCAATAATTTTAAAATGAGTCAGAATTTTATCAACTAGCGGGTGGGTATTTTTTCGCTTTCGGGTAATCAAATACGCGGAGTCGTGGATATCGTAGCGTCTATCAGAAGGGATGATTTGAAGCTTTTTTTTCCATTGTGTGGTCAAGACGGAATATTTGTTTAGTGGTGCAATACCAGCTCCATCCAGAGCCATGCGATGGATTAGTTCCACATCTTGAATTTCAGCGATAATCATTGGTTTTACTTTATGTGCGGCGAGGTATTCGAGGACGGCATGATGAACACCACTATGCGCCGTTGGTAGCAAGAGGGGTGCTCCATTTAAAGCCCAGGGAAGGCGCCTAAGCTTTGAGGTGATTGAATGGACAGCGCAAAAAACTATCGGAATTTTTCCGATCAATCGATTCTCAATTTTCTCTTCGCCAAGCGCTTGATAGGGCATGTCTGAGAGAATAAGGTCGAAGGTGTGGTTTTTTAGATTTTCCACCATTTCACCAAGAGTTTCTTCGTGCAGCTGGATTTGCGCTGAGGGGCTTACTTTTAAGATAAATTTTAAGAGAGCTGCCGCGAAAGCCTTAGGAATGGAGTTGGTTACACCGATCTGGATTCGGAGTCGTCCCTTGTGAGAGCGATCTCGCAACCCATCCATGAACTCTTGTCCTGTATCAAATATGGTTTGTGCGTAGGAGTAGGCGGTTTGCCCCTCCTCTGTCAGCTTAAGCCTTCTTCCTTCAGGCTCAAGAAGCTTTTCCCCAAGAAATTTCTCAAGCTGCTTGATTTGTGTACTCAGAGCCGGTTGCGAGACACGGATTTCTGCCGCAGCCCTGGAAACCGAGCCATACTTTACGACGCAATAGAAGTAGTAAAAATGATGGTAGTTGAAAGGAATCATATATAACATAAATATATCATTAATTTAAAAATTATGTATTTTTATTATGTATTAAGATGGGGGATACTTAGGGGAGTTGCTGGAGGATATGTGATGAAAAACCAAATAAAAACAGTTCTTCTATTAGTTGCTTTAAGCAGTTTTTTTCTGCTGATTGGCTATGGTTTAGGTGGAAATTCTGGGATGATGATGGCCCTTATTATGTCTTTGGGAATGAATTTTATGGCCTATTGGTTTTCGGACAAAATGGTGTTGGCAATGCACAAAGCAGAGCCTATTGGGCCCGATCATTCCTCCGGTGTCTACCAGATGATTGCTGAGCTTAGTGAAAACGCAGGATTACCAATGCCAAAAACCTACCTCGTGCCAGAGTGGACTCCTAATGCATTTGCAACAGGACGCGATCCGCATCACGCTGCTGTTGCCGTCACTCAAGGCATTCTAAAGATTTTGGACAAGCGAGAGCTTCGGGCGGTTTTGGCTCATGAAATATCTCATATCGGAAATCGCGATATCCTCGTTTCAACGATCGTTGCCTCTCTGGCCTCCGCCATTATGTATTTAGCTCATATGCTTCAGTGGGCTGGTGTCATGGGTGGCGGCCGGGATAGAGAGCATCGCGGTGGACTGAACCCCCTAGTTATGATTTTTACAATTGTAATTGCTCCAATCGTGGCAAGTCTGGTACAGGCAGCTGTCTCCAGGACGCGTGAATTTATGGCTGACGAGTCTGGCGCACGGTATTCGGGCGATCCAGAAGCTCTGGCTTCGGCACTTGAAAAAATATCCAATCCTGCGCTGGCTGCAAAATTCCGTGAAGATGAGATGAATCCAGATATGCAGCCAGCTTTTGCTCATCTTTATATCGTGAATCATTTCTCAGGAGAGGCTGTCATGAGTTGGTTTTCAACTCATCCTCCTGTGGCGGAGAGAGTGAAAAAGCTTCGAGCGATGAAGGTTGTTAGCCAATGATTAAACGCCTCAAACGCTCAGCAGTTGTTGTGACCGGTTCATGCATCGCTATCCTTGGGCTTATTCTGATGCCTGTTCCGGGGCCTGGGGGAACCCCTGTTTTTCTTGCGGGGCTGGCGATTCTAGCAACCGAGGTGGAATGGGCTAAAAAATTTCTTGTACGATTTAAAGAGGCATATGTTCGTATGAGCAAAAGAAAAAGAATCGCGCTTACTTGTGGCACACTTATTTTTTATATTATAAGCGGTGTCCTTGTTTGGGGTTGGGTCAACGGAACAGGAATAGATATTGCGGGAGGCAGTGGTGGTTGAAAACTTAAGCTGGTGGATTGGCTTTAATATTTTTGTCTTGGCAATGCTAGCCTTGGATCTGGGAGTGTTTCACCGGAAGGCTCATGTGGTACGCGTCAAGGAAGCGCTTGCCTGGAGCGGTATATGGGTTGCGCTTGCACTTACTTTTAACGTCCTTATTCTATACACCAGAGGTCAGGAAGCAGCTCTGCAGTTCTTAACAGGTTATGTGATTGAGAAGACGCTTAGCGTCGATAATATTTTTGTTTTTGTCCTCATCTTCGGGTGTTTTCATATTCCTAAAATCCATCAGCACAAAGTTTTGTTTTGGGGGATTTTGGGCGCTCTGATAATGAGAGCTATTTTTATAGCGCTTGGGATCACCTTGATTGAGAAGTTTCACTGGATGATCTATGTTTTTGGAGTCATCCTGATTGTTACCGGCATTCGGATTGCGCTGGAAAAGGACAAGGAAGTTCACCCTGAGAACAATCCGCTTCTAAAGCTTCTCAAGCGCCTGATTCCAATTTCTGAATCTCTGGACGATGGAAAGTTATTTATTAAAAAAGCCGGAAAGCTGATGGCGACACCGCTTTTTGTAGCGCTCATTGTTGTTGAAACCACGGACGTGATTTTTGCTGTGGATTCTATTCCGGCAATTCTTGCAATTACTTCGGACCCCTTCATTGTTTATACTTCGAATATTTTTGCAATCCTCGGGCTCCGGTCGCTTTATTTTGCGCTTTCAGGAGTTATGGATCTTTTTCACCATCTCCATTACGGTTTGGCGGCCATTCTTTGTTTTGTGGGTGCAAAGATGGTGTTCTCGGATATTTACCATGTTCCAATTGCAGCCTCGCTTGGGTTTATTGCGATCAGTATCATCCTCTCTGTGAGCGCTTCGCTTCTCTGGCCAAAAAAACCAGCTTGAGCCTTCAGAGGCCCTCTGTTATAATTTGTAACTACTTATGAAACCAAAAGATACAAACATTTCAATTTTGGGAGATGGGGGTTGGGGGACGGCTTTGGCCTTGGTTTTGGCGGGCAAGGGTCGTAATGTGTATCTTTGGGGGGCCTTTCCCGACTATGTCGAGGTGATAAAAAAATCCAAAGAAAATAAGAAGTTTCTCCCCGGGTTTAAACTCCCTAAAAACATCCATCCTATTTCTGATCTTTCCCAGGCTCTGGAAGCTTCGTCGGTTATCGTTCTAGCCTCACCCTCTCAGTACATGCGCAGCGTCTTGAGAAAAATCAAGGGTGAAAACATAAAAAATAAATCTTTTATCAGTGTGGCCAAGGGGATTGAGGTGGGCTCACTTTTGGTGATGTCCGAGGTGATTCGGCAGGAGTTGGGGGATGTGCGTTTGGGTGTTTTATCGGGGCCCAGCATTGCCTCTGAAGTCGCCAAAAAAATGCCCTTAGCGGTTTCGGCGGCTTCACGTGATGTAGAATTTGCTACGCAGATTCGGGAGATTTTTTCCACCGACTATTTTAGCCTGTTTGAGAGTCATGATGTTTTGGGGGTTGAGCTTGGCGGGTCCATCAAAAACGTCATCGCGATCTCGGCGGGGATTGTTGAGGGCTTAGGTTTTGGTTCCAATACCCGGGCGGCTCTTTTTGCTCGAGGCGTTGCGGAGATGGCACGACTGGGAGAGGCGATGGGAGCCAATCGCCAGACGTTTATGGGGTTGTCGGGGTTAGGGGATCTGGCCACGACTTGTCTAAGTCGTAGCAGTCGAAACCGCTCTCTTGGGGAAGCGATTGGAAAAGGCCACAAACTAGCTGAGCTGTTGAAGCAGTCAGAGATGGTGGTAGAAGGCGTGGATACCGCCAGGTCCGCGTATGAGCTTTCTAAAAAATACAAAGTTTCCATGCCGATCACCGCGGCGGTTTACCGCATTCTTTTTGACAAAAAAAATCCCAAAGAAACCATCAAAGCCCTCATGGATTCAGGCTTCCACCGCGAGCTCGAATAAGATATAATCTTGGTTTTCCATTAGGACACAGACGAGGTTTTTTCAGCAAACTGTTAACGGGGTGTGGCTCAGCTTGGCCTAGAGCGCCTGCTTGGGGTGCAGGAGATCGTGAGTTCAAATCTCACCATCCCGATATTTTTTAAAAATAGGACTTAACATGAAGCAGTCTTTAAAATCTCATGAAATCCGCTTAGGTCTCGTTGGCCTGGGAACGGTCGGATCCGGAGTGGTGAAAATTCTCC
The DNA here is from genome assembly GCA_964497635.1 of uncultured Planctomycetia bacterium. Lineage (GTDB taxonomy): Bacteria > Omnitrophota > Gorgyraeia > 2-02-FULL-51-18 > 2-02-FULL-51-18 > CAMDWQ01. The sequence continues at coordinate 13,655 of CAZCDB010000041.1, forward strand.
GGGAGAAAGAGGCTTTGCTTCAAAAGAAAATCGGCTCCTCTTTAGTTTTAAAAAAAGTTGCCGTGCAGTCTCTTTCAAAAAAAAGAGCTGTTTCGGTGCCAAGCAGCTTGCTGACTAAAGATGCGCTCTCTGTTGCGACAGACCCTAACATCGATGTTTTGGTGGAGTTGATCGGGGGCCTTGAGCCTGCCAGATCCATCATCCGCAAGGCGCTCTTGTCGGGGAAGCATGTGGTCACGGCCAACAAAGCTCTTTTGGCGGAAGTCGGAGAGGAAATTTTTTCCCTAGCCGACCAACAAAATAAAAAAATCGGTTTTGAGGCCAGTGTTTGCGG
>CAZCDB010000042.1:0-11312 GCA_964497635.1 uncultured Planctomycetia bacterium
TTCTCATCAAACTTAGGCATAACAACTAAGTAAGAGAGCTTCTCTTGGTCTAGGAGAGTCGAGATCCCTTCGGAGTGAAAACCTCCGGTGACTAGGGCTGCGACATGGACTCCTTCCTTCTTCATTCTTTGGAGGGTGTTATCCATGAGGGACTGGTTACGTTTTGTGGCAAGCTCGTAGAACTTCTTGGCATCGGGGATGGCTCTTTCTAGTAGGTTGAAGTCGGTATAGGTGGTGTAAGGGACTTTGTATTTTTCTCCTAAGGCTTGGAAGAGAAGCTTCATCTCTGATATTTGGCAGGTGGCTTCGTTTTTGACAAAGAAGTTGTAGTCTTTGGAGTTTAGGGTGGTGTCTAAGAGCTGGGAGAAGATACTCACACAGTGGGTGAGGTCTGCGAGGGTTCTTTCGTCTTGGTTTCTAAAGAGTTTCTCTCGGATGTCGTTTTCAAAGGAGGTGGACTCATCAAAGATAGCGATAAGATCAATCGACTCATAGAGGATGACGTACTGAGAATAGAGGATGATGTTTTTATAGTTTAGGGGGTTGATCTTTACCTTCTGGGAGAGTTCGGCTAGGGTTCGGTGGAACTTACCAGGGGATAGCTTGTTTTGTTTGTACTGGAGGGCTTCAAGGACTAGTTTCTCAAGGTCTTGTTTTTCTAATCTTTGGTTTAGGTCTTGGATAAGAGAGTCACGCTCTAGACCTGCTTTCTTAAAGTCGATGTCTTTTTCTAGTTCCACAACCTCAGAGAGTTTTTTAAGGTTGGGGTACTGGGTGTAGGTGATGCCTTTGTCTTTGGCTAGTTTTGTGAAGTAGTCCCAGTACTGGGTGAATTTGATGGAACCGTCTTTGTGGAGGAGTCTGTGGCTTGTCAGCTCTAGAAGTTCTGGGGAGTAGACTTTTGATTCTAGCTCGTGGATGGTTTTCTTAAGGCCTTTTAGTTGGCCTCTGATGCTTAGCTTGTTTTCGATGATGTTCTTAAAGACTTCTAGGTTTTCTTGGTAGAGGGTGGGATCTTCTACGCCGTAGAGTTTGATGGGGTCGTTTGAGATCATCGAGTAGAATTCACCGGCTGAGATCATTCCCTCTTTCATGAGATAGTTTGCTGTTTTTTGTCTGACTTCTTGGATGGGGAAGCTTTGGATGATGGAGGTGTCGATGAGGCCTGAGCCTCCTTCTAGGGCGATGAGTTTTAGGTTGTAGTTTTTGACTAGGTTATCCAGGATGTTGGCGATGGATTCTTGGGCGCCTAGTTTTGAGTGAGCATCTTGAATGTTGATGATGACATCTTTTTGCGTGCCTTGGGCGACGGCTTTTCGGGTGATGCCGCTATCACTGGGGATAGTGATGTTGTTGAGTTTGTCTTGGGCGAAGTTGTTATTTTTTTGGCTGGCTTCGGTGACGGTGGACCAAAGAGGAGTGTTGCCCTGAGCCTGCGCAAAATCTTGAAGAAGAAAAGTAAAAACAAGAAGTGCTGATAGTGCACGAAGTTTAAAGCCATAAGAAGACTTATACTTCTTTGGCTCTAAAATATCAAAGTCACTCGTTATGTTTTTATCTTCTTGTGTCATAGAGTCTTTTCTTTAAATCTGCTATTAAAAAAGCTTCTGATACGAGATTAGAAAAAAATATATTATCTGCAAAAAAGATTAACTTAAATAAACTCTTCTAAGACTTCTTTTTTGACTAATATTACTTGATTTGAACATCATTCCCCGATCCCAATTACTTCTTACCCTGTAGTATATATAACTTATACCCTGACTTCAAGGCTCCTTATCTAAATATTATAACGACTAACAATAGAATTAGGCGGCGCTGCCGACGGCTTGTTGTTGGGCTCGGATCTCCTCGATCATTTCGCTGATCAGGACCAAGAAGGGTTTATAGTTGTAGATGTTACCGTCCAATGCCGTCAGACCCGGTAGTTTTGCCTCTCTCCCCTTCGCAGTCAGCGCAAAGGCAGCGACCATGGTGCCACCAAAGCTGTTGGATTTGACAGGGATAATATTCATCAAAAATTCGTTGTCCGCTAGTACTCTCCCGGTAGATACTACGTCTTTTCTTGCAACAACCACGTAGCGGCCTTGAATAGGGTTTTTGAAGGCGCTGATAACCCCATCCAAGCTTCCGGCTTGCTGTGAGGTCAATAACACCACGTCATCAAAACCACCTTGATCGGAAACCAGTTTTCTCGTCTCCTGGCTCGTAGCGGCAAATAAAAACTTCACCCGGATTTGCTTCTGCCCTTTTTGTTTTTGAACATGCTCTAAGATCGCTTGGACCTGTGCCCTCACCGCTTTTAATATTTCCTGAGGGGTTTTGCCTTCCACACGAATACCGCTCTCATGTAGCACCACCGTGTAATCCCCCGGATCAAGAGATAAGCTCGCCAACTCTTGGTTGTATTTTTGCCGCAACGCTTCAGCAATCTGCTGATAAAGGGACTCTGGATTTCTATCGGTTCTCGAAGCGTATTGAGCTAGCTCTTCAGCGACTTGCAAAAGCTCGTCCGGACCTTGATTTTGGTAAGCCGTCACCACCGTGCCTGCGATTTGTTTTTCCACTTCCACGATATTTCCATTGCTCTCGATGATTTGCCGGCGCGGCCCACTTACGATCTGCAAACCCTCCGTGACTGAGCTCGGACGCTGTACAAGCTTTGCTAAAACACCCATCCACGCACGCAAATCAGACATGGAAGTTCGATCTATCTCTCCCGGATTTCGCTCCAACTGCTCAAAAACCTCTCTTAAAAAAATCAAGCCGGATTTTTGAATTTCCAAATCTTCTTGATAAATTTGCGCAAGACGCGCCCCCACTTCCGGCGTTAACTCTTTTCCATCCACCACTACAAAAAATTTGGAAGGTGCCGCCGCAGAAACAAAGTCAGGAGCACGATTGGTCCGAACCAAGCGAAAATGCGTTTTCACCGCATCATCCGACTCCCCCGTTGCTTGAGATAAAAACCTTGTCAGCTGAGCTCTCGCGGCCCTAAAAGACGCCTCTGTAGGCGCCACAATTGCCACCGTAATTCCAGGCACATTGGATTTTACCGGGCTTACCTTTGAATACCTTCCTTGGGCAATATAAATTGTAATCGCCACAAAAATAAGCTTCACCCCCGTCACCAGAGGAGACAAAGTCAAGACTCTCTCGGCCAGCCTCGCGCCCCCAGCGGCGGGAGGAGTCGCTGCTTTCTTAGGCTCCACCAATATGGGGACACGCACCTCCCGAAGTTTTTTTCCAAAAAAATCGATGGGTAAAAATTTTCCTTGAAAAAGTTGAGTGCTATAAGCGGAAAGTCTCTTGGCCGCGTGACCGACTCCGTATAAGGCTACGCCTGCAACTTCATTATCATTTTGGGGCGGAAGCTGAGCTTCTTTTTTAACGACCTCTAGCAACCGAAGCAACTCATCCCTTCTACTCCCTTGGCTCGTATTGGCTCTCAATTGACTATTTATTTGATCAATGGCTCTACGGTGTGCAAGCTCCACTTCACCATTCGCTCCAATATAGATATTGAGCGGGTCTCCCGGAGATCTTAGATCCGAAGCTTTGAGCACACCGCCCCGGACCACGGTCTCAAGCCAAGCGAAATAACCATTGATGGAAGAAAGGTCTCTATTCGGCCATATACGTTCATAATGCTGGCTCTGATCAAAAGAAGAAGTAGTCACCGGTCTCAAAGCCTTATCGTACAAGTGCGAAAAACCCGAAGGTGGGTACAGAGTCTCCAATGGTAGTTGGACCTCCCCCGGAGGTCCAGGCCTCAACTGATAAAATTCATCAGACATGAGCTTGCTTTGATTGGCTGCCAAAGCAAGAGGGGTATAGCCCAATTCGATCTTGGCCCCCGTCAAAGCATTGACCGTTCCGATAGACGTAAAATCCCCCTCTTTAAAAGGAGCGTGCTGGCGAAAATCAGGCCGCAGATAGGTAAAATACCTTCCCTTCCATTCAAAAACATTGGCCCTCCTCAAAGTCTCCAAATCCTGGCGGATCTGCGTCGCAGCTTCGCGGTGATGCACAACCTCGGCTGGCTCAACGCCAGCGCCATACCCAGATTTTCTTACCAAGTCAGTGAGCTCTTTCTCATCGATAGGCCCCTTTATTTTTTCATAGGTTTGTTGGTTGATCTCATAGAGCTCGGAAAGCGGTGTGTTTCCAGATTCGATATCATCTTTAGTGTGAATAACTATCGGATGATTAAGTCTATCCATTTCAACTGCCCCGTGGACCACATACTTGACGACGATCTGCCCACCGGGAAGTGAGGGGCTAAACAATGTTTTGGAATCTTCCATCGACGCGATCGCCTGCCGATAAGGCTCGTACCGGGTCTCTGATTCAAGCTCTTTTCGGCTCAGCTGATGGACAATCTCAAGAGGCGCTTTTCCAGCAGCCATTTCTTCGGGTGTGCGGGCTTGCACAATCGCATATTCGTAAAAAATATCATCCTTGGCCATCCTTTGGGCGTTCCGCAGCTCCCACGGATCAGCAAAATAACCAAAGCTTTTCTGAAGATATCCATTGGGTGTAAACACCGTCTGCCCCGCCAATACTTCAGCTCTCAAGGGGCCCTTGCCGTAAGAAATCTTTCGATTCCGGTCAATCTTTCCCACGGATTCATAGGATTCATCGATATCTTCATAAGTTGGATAATAAAAATAGGGTGCGCCATTGCCTTTTGGCGTGTACACCGCTACGTGAGCAGGGATAAAAAGTCCTTCAACACCGTTGAAGGTACCCTTGATTTGTGATAGCACTTTGCCTGGTATTCCAACTTTGCTCTGAGGGCCCTTTTCCCACGCGGCTCGGACACTCTCCGGCAAATCTTTGGAACTTTCAAAATGATGAATGAGTCCCGTCTTGGCGGAGTAAAACTTGCCAGGACCGGTCTTGTTGCCTTCATACATCCCCCGTGTGGCCGGAGATAAAGCGAGATTGATCAGAGCGCGTCGCACAATATAACTGTAACCTTCAAGCGCCTCGAACATTTTTCCTGCAAGACCTTCAAGCTCATCCCCTTCAGATTTCGCGACGGCTTCTTCAAGCCTTGGCTCACCCTTAGTTTCATCCACATCTGGCTTTACGGCCACTCTTGTCTTCTCGGCGATGATGATAAAATCATCGATAAAGATTAATTTATTTATTTCTTTTTCCAGAAGCTCTACCTCTTCCCTCAAAAGCCTGGCCTGATCGCGTTTTTTGGCCATCGCCTCGATGCGGTTGCGCTTCATTTGAATCAAAAGCTCATGAAATTGAATCCCTCTTTGCCGAAAAGGTAAAAGCGCCTCGTCTTCTTTTAAATAAATCAACCAGTCCCATCCTTTAGCGCCCAGATGGACCGGCCACTGCCGACCATCGATGGTCACGACGATTGAGCGCCCCTCTTTGCGCACCTGAAATAGATCTTCTTGATCCAAAATTTTAACCTTGGAGGGATCCGCAGGATCATACGCAATCCCAAAAGGATGCGGCGCGACCTGATCTGCCGCCTTGCGAGCCTCTAAAGATTTTCTCTGAGCACGAATGGGCTCGAGGACTATAGCTGCCTGCAGAAAATGCTGAACAGACTCTTTAGCTTTGGAAGGATACTTTTTTATATACGCCTTGTACTCATCAGAGGAGACATATTTTTTATATTCTTCGGACAAAATAAGCTGCATCTGATGATCCGAATAAAAAAACTTCATTCGGTCCAATCCAAAATCTCCCGGAGTAAATAAATAATACTTTTCCTCTCCTTGGTACTGGTGCCGAATCACAAGTGGATCCCCTGAGGCAGTTTCAGCATCCTTGGCAAGAGGTGTTTTATCTTTATCTTTAGAGGAAAGATAGGATCTTGGGATTACTTTCATGATCAAGTCTCGCTTGGTCACGCTCTTCTTGCTTCCATCCGGCAGATGGACCCACCCATTGCCGGGGATGTGATTTTCTTTTAAAAATTGATTCACGACTTCCAGCTCATTTCTTAATTTCCGCAACGCTTCGGATTTTTCCCGGATCTCTTGCTCTCTGGCAGGATTACGCAGAGTCGGACCCGCCGCCTTGGCCCCCTTCCACGGAAGCCCGATCGCCGCCAAAGATGATAAGGCCCACTGCATAAACGTACGGCGAGACAATCCAGCACGCACCTCAGAACTGAGTCTTGCGCCTCCGGACGTAGTTGAAGATGCCGCTGGAGGTGAGGTTACAGGTTTAGTCGGAAAGCGAATCTGGCTCCATTTCCACTGATGATTTGTATTAAAAAATGGAAGCAGAGAAGGTACCTCATTGATAAACAACTGTTCTACAATAGGTAAAAAACGTCCTGCAGAACCGGCCACTCCCGACCAAGCCGATGTCCGTGGGTAAGTGGGGTTCGCTTCAAATATCGCCATTTCTTCTCGAACCAATCTAATTTTTTCAAGTATAGCTTCTTTGTCCTTTGGATCTGTGGCAACACGGAGCTGCTGCCTTAATCGGCTCATGACTTCTTGTAAAATTAAAGCTGTATCGTTCCCTTTTGCCAAAGTAATGGAGGTTGGCAAGCCTAATTTATTACGTATATCATCGAAGGTGGAATAGCCGCCTTGCACATTGGCCTGGAGCCTCCCAAAGTAAAAAGGAGCTTGGATGTCTTGATCTGCGGTCCGAATACCCAGCCAACCATAGTCCAGCATCGCTCCTGTCCAAAGATTCACAACTGCCCTTGGAACCATCTTCACACCCTCAAGCGGATGACCCTTCTCGTAGCTTTGGCTTGGAGGTAAAAAGAGGTAGTATTTTCCATCCACCTCAAAAGCCCCCACACTGATTGCCGAGGCAAGATCCCCTTGTGTAAGAGCCTCTTTTTCTCTTCGCCGAATTTTCTCTGTGTCCAAGCCAATGACGTGATCCTGCAAACGTCGAGCCCACTTAGCATTCAAACGCTCCGCAACCTTTGGATCGACGAACGCTTTGAGTTTTTCATAAGTCGCCTCTTTGATTTCGTACAAGACAAGGGGTTTAATCCCTCGATTTAATTCAAGATCTCTCACAGAGTACCTCCCGATCGGGTTGTACTCTTCATCAAACTCAGTAATCGTGTTGGGCTCATATTTCACTAACACCTCATTACCCAACAACGCATCATCACTCCATAGACGAGTGATGCCATCTAGAGTCGCTGCTGCTGCCTGATAAGATGATAAGCTGGGATCCAGTTGAAGTTCCTCTTCATGAAACTGCCTGACAATCTCATACGCCGGCTTACCTCTCCTCATTTCCGCATCATTGTAAAAACGAACCAGCATAAACTCGTAACGAGTGTCTTTGGGATTAGCTCCATTGAGAACCTTTTGAGTTGATGTATCCACTCCGTAGCCCCACTTGTATTTAATCCTCCCTCCTACCACAGGAACATCTTGACCTCTTTCGACACGCTCTCTAGCCTGTGTCTTTTGTAGTTTGCTTTTACCTTTTAAATTTGTTGGCACAACCATTTCAACGGTTTCCGGTAAATCTTCAAACGACGAATAATAATGAGTCCTAAGGTCCCCCTCATAAAATCTAAAAGATGCCACATGCTGGGGGATAAATTCTCCCGGAGAGACAATCACGCTGGATTTAGAGGCCGCCAAGGCATCCGTGACCTCTTGGGGTAACGACTCACCCTCCACGACAAAAAAATTCTTCCGCTCCTTTCCTTCTTGAAGCTGATACCAAACACCACTGACAGACTGTAATACTCTGCCCGGGACACCCGAAACTTCCGTCGGACTCTCCCAGCGGGACTTCACAGAGAGCGGAAGCTCATCCTCAGTGGCGAAAAAATGCTTTTGCGACGTCTTGCTTGAAAAAAACTTCCCGGGACCTTTCTGGTTACCCTCATACATCCCTTCGGTTGCAGGCGATGTCACCAAACCGATCAACGCTCTTTTCTTGGCATAAACATCGCCCCTCCAAATCTCAAACGCTTTTTTGGCAATCGAACCCAAATCATCCTCATCGGCTGTGGCAACCGACATCAAAAACTCTAATCCCCCCGGCGGAGCTGGTGTCCCCATGCGCCTATTTTTGGCTAGCTGGATAAAATCAGCAGTGGAAGTATCACGATCTATTTCTTTTTTAAGTTTTGCAATTTTCTGCCTTAGCAACATAAGATCTGCCAGCTTGTCTGTGGTGGCTGAGGCCCGGTTGCGATCCTGATTGATGAGCCAGTCATAATATTTCAAACCGGGCTGCCTCATTGGCATCAGCGCTCGATCAATCTCAAGATTCATAAACCTCGTCCAACCCTTGGCACCCAAATTGACTTTTTTATAAGCACCGTTTTGGGTTCTGATCATCAAACCGAAAGGAGTGATCTCAACACGTGCAATATCCGCCTCCAAAAGAATATCGTACTCACGAGATGGATCGGGACTGGCTGGATCATAAGTGATTCCAAACCCGAAGTACTGCACAGTCAGAGCATCCCCCCGAGGGGTCGTAAATATTTTGCCGTTGGTTGACTGCCATGTTTCTGCCGGACCATCATGTCTATGAAGAAGTCCTGGACCAGGACTCAAACTTCGGATTGCCGCTTCTTCTGCCGCCTGCTCAGAACGCATTACCTGCGATAAATTAGAGATGTGGCTCACTGTACTTCTGTATTTATCCGATCTTTCTAAAAAATATAGAAAATCTTTAAGTTGCCCAATAGTAAACAGATCTATCGAGGACTCCTCAAAAACCCCAAAAGAAGATGTTGCGATACCTCCTGGTGTCTTCTCCCACTCTTGATAGGCCTCTGAAAAAGCAAGTTGGCCCATGTGGGAGGAGTATAAAATTCTCGATTTAGCAAATCCACGTTTTCCCATCATAAATGGAAAATATTTTTTCTTTCCTGTCCGAGTGTCTCTGTAAAGAATTACCAGAGGATCCCCCGTAGCGTTTTTGGCCGCTTCGGATAATAAGCTTCGTTGCTCTTTGGATAACAATGACCGTAGGGCCACATGGCGTAGATCTGCCTCCGCAATTTTTTCCCTGACACCCCCCGGAAGCTTCACAATTCCGTAACCGGGAATGTAAGTCTCTTTCATCTCTGAGAGCGATTGATTCAACTCCCTCTCTAGCTCTGCAAGCTTGGCAGGTTTATCGACCTCCGCCAAATCTTCTGCAACGGCTCCGGGCTCTTCTTTGGAATCTGCCGCCAGCTCAGATGTTGCGTTAGACAGCTCTTTCCATGAACGCAACCGATCTTCTAGAGTCTCAAGCTCGCGACTTCTATTAAGAGCCAATCTCTCCCAGTCTTGTAGATTTGTCCTAGCTTGATCCGTTGGGTTAGACTTGTAGGAAGCACGCCAAAGCATGAGCCTGATCAGGAAATTTTTACGACTGAGCAACTCTCCACCTACTTTTAAAAAGTGGGTTTCTACCTCTTGAATGCGCGACTCGATTCTTTGAATCTCCTTTTGAAGCTCAGGTCCCGGCAGGGTGGGAATGATTTCATAGATCTTTTGATTATTGGCCAAAATCTGGTCTCTCCAGGCCTGCTGATCGGGATGATTTGGAGGGGCCTGGGTAATCTGCGCCCCCAATTTCCGGTTTTGATCTCGGAGGTTTTTAAGCAGAGAAATGGGGGAAGATTCCACTGTGGGGACAACAGAAACCTCTTCCTTGGGAGAGTCAACCGCTTCTTGCTTGACTGGTAATGTCTTTTTCCACGAAACAACCAAGCCCTCAAGTCTTTTGATTTCAGCTTCTTTGGTGTTGTATCGCTTTCTCCACTCTCGGGTAAACGGAGCAGTTTCACTGTCCCGGCCTGTCTGTACAAGCACCCGCTTGTCAGAGCTCTCCCACTTCTCCAATTCCTTTGTTATTTCTTGATGAGAATAAAAATTGATCCCATCGGGTTGCCGGAGAAACTTGTTTTCCATTTCCCTTATACGCGCTTCCATTTTTTTTATTTCCTCTTGAAGATTGGCGACGGGTAACGCAGGAATCATTTCTTCTATTTTTCGATCAAGAGCTAAGACTTGAGACTGTCTTTTGTCTTGCTCGGCATCATGTTTTTTGACTATTTTTTCCCAAGCCTCGACATTGGCCCGATCTTCTTCGGTGTCACGCGACCAAATCTTTAGCTTTTCTTCAAGATCTTGTCTAGAAAAGGATCTTCCATCGCCAGCCTCAAACTTTTTATTCCTCGCCTGGGAAATCTCATCTTCTACTTTCTTTTTTTCAGCCCTCAAAGAAGCTAGGTTTTCCGTTGCCTGCGCTGAGCTGGCTTGAACAACCGTGTCATTGGCTCTCAGCGTGGGGCTGGTGCCGCCAAAAAGCGTCGACATCGCGATGGCGACTGCGGTAGTTCCTGACAAAAACAGGGCTCTTGCTCTGGAAAACTGCTCATCCGTCAGCTCAGGTACGTCAGCGCTTGAGGTATTTTCCCTTCTCGCCGTAAATACATTCCAGACTCTATCCCACTCCGCCGGTGAGCCTTTGAACCCCACCTGATTTTTAAGCCATGTTTTTTTAGAGGTGAAAATGCTCTTCAGAGCTTTTCCGAGGCCAAGAAACCATAGCACAGCCGTAAGCCCTCCAACTGCCAAGCCAAGCGGAACCGCCCCCACCGAAGTCAGAACTCTCTCCCACCATGCAAGCGCCTGTGGAGTCTCTTCCTCAGCTGGAGCAGGCGCCACTTCCTTTATAACCGGAGCCGTTTGCTGACCCTGCTTAAGCTCCTGATTTTGAGCTAACAGTCGATCGCGCTTGGCAATAGCGTTTTCCTGAGCATCGACTTTGGCCTGCGCTAGGCGATTTTGAAAAATAAGTTCTCTCCGGTTTGCAATCGCCTGTCGGAGTTTTTTGGTCGATAAACGTAGTTTTAGCACTTGGGTCAGCGGAGCATCAAAATTCTCCCCAAGCCCCGACTGATTCTTGGCTGCCAGATAAGCCAGTCTTCTTGTGCTAAAGAACTCACCCACCTGGGGACTTGAAATCCTCTCATAAAAAGTAGGCCAGCCCTCTTCCCCTACATCCGTCACAACCCAAGTAACTCCATTTTTATCTTTGAAAGAAAATATACCTTCACTGGATGCTTGAACTTTTTTCAAATCTTCTTTGGAAAGATTTTTGGTAGCCGTCACTCCATTCCTACGGCTTTGGGCTCGACCAATCCCTGAAAAATCCTTATCATGCAAGTCCCAGACCTTCTCACGAAGATCGACAAACTGCGCCACAGAAGAAAGAGTCTCTTCATCCGCTATTTTTAACCGACTCTTTAGATTGTTTAGCTCTTCTTCCGATTCTCTGAGCTGGCGCGTCCGGTCAAAAAGACTTCCTGCCTGCGAGATTTTTTCTTTATT
>CAZCDB010000042.1:11412-13956 GCA_964497635.1 uncultured Planctomycetia bacterium
TTAAATACATTTCTAGGCTCTTTCCAGCTTCCAAAAAGACCGGGGACAGCATAGCTTGGAGGCTCACCGGGCACTTGATACTTCATCTCTTGAGAAGCTGCCATAAAACGGGCCAGAGAGATATCACTTTGGTTTAAATTATCTCGGAGCTCCCGCAGATACTGCTTGTTTTGAGCAATCGCTTCTTCAAAGGGGTCCTCCCCCACATTAATTTTTGGAAAATAACGTCCCTCAAAAAAACTCCAGGTGATGCTACCACCCTCAACACTGGCTTGAAGCTCAGCCACCATATTTTCAAGATCAGAAGGCTTAAGACGTGGGAAAGCGGCAACCTTGGAAGTATCCCAAGGACCTGTTTCCAAGAGGTCTCCCAGAGGCTCTTGCATCGCAAGGGCTAAACCCACACCCACCTTAAAACGATCCCGCGTGGGACTCTCTAGATAAGAAAAAATAGGCCGCTCTTTGTGTTTTTGTGCCGCTTCCTCGACCAAAGATGGCAGTCCATGAGAAAAATATTTTCCATTTTTCTTATCTTCAACGACATCAGGGAGTCCTTTTTCGCGCGTAATGGCCATCACTTCATCAAAGGTTTCCTTGCCAATCTCGTAGTAAGGGATTGAAGCAAAGAGGGCATCCTTCTCAATCTCGCTTCTATTTTTGGCGGTTGATACCCAAGTGGGAGTGAAAGTTTCCTCTTCGTAAGCCACCGCTGAGACATAACGTACAAGGTAAGTGTCCTTTTCAAGAGCTTCCCAGACTTGGGAACCCTGAAGCTTGTCCGCGGAAGCCCTGTAAATCTCCGGCAACTCACCCTGAGAATACGCCTCCATCTGAACCATGTCCCAAGGTTTTTTGGCATCACGGGTGATGCGTACAATCGCAAAATCTTTTGGGTTTTGAGTGGAGAGTTTTTGAGGATCTAGATTTTTAAAATCCGCACCTTTTTGAGTGGGGATGGAGGTCGCCACCGTTAGCAAAAATTTGTTCACCCCTCGCTCAAAACGGGTCTGAGCTTTTGCGTACGCACCCGCCCACTCTTCGACCAACTGGTAAAAATCTTCCTCTCTTTGGCGAAGCGCCAGAGACTGAAGGCTTTGATAAAAATCATCTTCTAATTGTGTCGGCTGACCCTCTTTAGAATCCGCTTCAAAAGCAGTTAATATCTGAAGGGCCATTTCAAATTTTTTCACCTCTTCTTCACGCTTAATCCGGAGGTTTTTCTGAATAGCGATCTGTCTCAAGAGATCTCTTTTTTTACGAAGGATTTCTTGGTTCGATGAAAAAGGATTGGCCAGCAGTAGCTGGATATAAGCGCGTCTATCTTTTTCGATCAAAACTTTTCTTCTATCCACTTCTGCCTTGGCATAGGAAAGCTTCAACGTAAAGCGGTTGACGACTTCCGAAAGCGCTCCTTCTTTGCGAAAAGGCTTTTTTTCGTTGGCGGAGGTTTTATCGGGGAATGCGGTGGTCAGGGCAAGAAACCACAGAGCGGCTTTGTTAAATAAACGGCGGCTCACTGTCTTCTCACTGGTAGTACGGGCACTGTCCACTGATGATGCGATAGCACTCTCTGTTTTAACGGGGAGTGGCTTCCGATTGGCTTTTTGGAGGACTCGAGTCCAGGCTCCCACCACCATTGCCAAAATCAGCACTGTCTGTGCGGTGGTAAATGCGGTGCTGCTCTCAGGAGTCTCTTCCTCTCCAGGCTTTGCTTCCACCTGCGCGACAAGCCCTGAAACTAGCTCTGCTTGACCTGAAACAAAATCCTCCATGGAGGGAATTTTGGATAGTTCTGAAGCTAAAGGATCGTCCTTGGGAAGATCTTGTTTCACTGACTCCATCTTCTCTATCATCGATTGCCATACCGCACGAACCTCTTCTTTAAAATCTCCATTTTTTATTTCATCAAATAGCCTGATAAGTCTGCGTGCCTGGTCGATGACTTCATAGGGATCTTGTGTCTCCTCTGCCTCAACTTCTTTCGTATCAGCTTCTTCGTAGCTGACAAGCGCAAATCGATCCGAAGCTCCTTTAAATGAAAGAGGGAGATAGATTAAATTGGTTTTTCCGGGAACAGGAATCAGTCGCGGCTTCTCCGAATGATCGATGGGTCCAGGCTTATAAATAATGGTCCCTGTTGAAGTCTGAAAAGTGATTTTATCGGGCCAGCCCTGAGAAGCGGACTCTTTGGTTTCGCGTCGCATTCTGTCAGTCAGATTTTCAATCATATTGATATCGATGCTGCCGGGACCGCCACCCCCTCCTGAAGACGTACCCACATCCCCTTGCTCTGGCTCGCGAAGAGAGCTGATAAATTTTTCAGGACCTTCATACAGAGGATCAGAAACTGTGGAAATGAGCGCCTCTCTAAAATCAGCGTTGGTCGCCAAATCAAAATCACCTTCAAAGTTTCCGTATTGCTGTCTAAAATTTTCCCGAGCAATATCGTTGAGCGGTAGGTTTTGAAAAGCTTCGGCTAGCTCTCCGATTTTAAGCTGCTGGACTTCATCGATGCCAATGTCTGTAGGAACAATCGTATTCTGC
>CAZCDB010000043.1:0-13932 GCA_964497635.1 uncultured Planctomycetia bacterium
TTGGGAATCAAAAGATAAGCAAACGCATTTCGGTCAAAACGCCCTACCCGCCCACGAAGCTGGTAAAGCTCGGAGAGGCCAAAACAATCAGCTCGGTGGATGATCAGCGTGTTGGCATTGGGAATATCGATCCCCGACTCCACGATAGTGGTTGAAACCAACACATCCACCTGCCCCCCGATAAACTTTTTCATTACATCCTCTAGAAGCTTCGAAGGCATTTGCCCATGCCCGATGGCCACCCGAGCCTGCGGAACCAATTCCCGTATTTTTTTGGCTATTCCCTCAATCCCACTCACACGATTGTGGATAAAAAAGACCTGCCCCTTACGATCCAGCTCTTTTAAGATCGCCTGACGAATGATGGAGTCGCTCCCTTCCGTGACAATGGTTTGCACAGGTTTGCGGCCAGCTGGAGGTGTGTTGATCGTCGACATGTCCTTGGTTCCCACCAAAGACATGTAAAGAGTGCGAGGAATCGGTGTCGCCGTCAGCGTCAGCACATCGACAAGAAGTCTCAGTTTTTTAAGATGCTCTTTATGCCGCACCCCAAAACGCTGCTCCTCATCGATGATGACTAGCCCTAAATTTTTAAATGAAATATCTTTGGATAAAAGCCGGTGCGTCCCGATCACGATATCACAGCTACCTTCCGCGATCGCCTCCACTGCTTCTTTTTGTTCAGAAGCTGTTTGGAAACGTGAGAGTATTTTGATGGAAACAGGAAAGTTTTTCATCCGCTTCGAAAACGTTTCAAAATGCTGCTCCGCCAAAAGGGTGGTTGGCACCAGCATCGCCACCTGCCTCCCTCCCATCACCACTTTAAAAGCTGCCCGAAGCGCTACCTCCGTTTTGCCATAACCCACATCCCCGCAGAGTAAGCGGTCCATGGGGACAACGGATTCCAAATCCGCTTTGACTGCCTGGAGAGCTTTTTCTTGATCGGGAGTCTCCTGATAAGGAAATTCCTCTTCTAGTTTTTGCTGCCACTCAGTGTCCGCACCAAACGCGTGACCCTTGAGCAATTTGCGCTTGGCCTGCACATCAAGCAGTTCGCTTGCAAACGAAAAAACGCCGGCCTTTGTTTTTTCTTTTAATTTTTCCCAGACTTTGGAACCAAGACGTGAAAGCTCCGGCCGTATTTTTCCAAAAGCGATATACCTTTGAATTAGATGCAGGTCTTTCATGGATAAATACAGAATGTTCTTATCGGCGTATTCCAAGGCTAGATGATCTTCCGCCCGGCCTTCTTGATTTTTTAGGACCTTAATTCCTCGGTAACGCGCGATTCCGTGGAGCACGTGAACCACCAAGTCTCCCGGCTCGATATCAACAAAAGGATCCAGGGGAGCTTCATAACCCTCCACCGAAAGAAACTCTCGGGGTCTAAAATGCTTCCCATGAGGCTTGGCTGATTTTTGAGGGAGCACCATGAGCATCCGGTGAGGCTCCAGGCGCTGACCCGTCACAGGGTCATAGGTGTAAATGCTTTCGACATGTTCATTGCAAAGTTCCAGACGAACCGGAAGGGAAAAATGAGAAGGAAAAATATCGACGATACTTCCGCGGATGGCAAACTCCCCTTCCGCACTCACCGCCTCCAAACGCCGATAACCAAAACTGGTCAATCGTTGCGACAGCGAGTCAAAATCGATTTCTTTCCCAGAATAAAATTCGAGGGTTTCAAACATGCTACATTTTAAGCGGTGCTGTAACTCCCAGCAGGTGAAGCCCCTGACGCAGCACCGATTGAACACAATTTGCTAGCACCAAGCGCGCTTGTGAGAGCTCAGGGTCTTCGGTCACCACACGGCTTTCGGCGTAAAAACGGTGAAAAGACGCTGCTAGGTCCATCAAATACGGAACAAGCCGGTAAGGCTCCATCGTCGTCGCAGCCCCTAACACCGCTTCCTCAAACTGGGATAGACTTTTAAGCAGAAGCATTTCTTGAGGGTTTGAAAGCTTGAGTGCGATTTGCTCATTTTTAGGATTTTGGGGAAACTCAAGCGGCAGAGAACCTGTTTTTTCTTTAAAATTATTTTTGATGCTTTCCACTCTCGCGTGCGCGTATTGGATATAAAACACAGGGTTATCGGGTGTCTGCGATTTGGCCAAAGCCAAATCAAAATCCAAATGGGCGTCAAATTTTCTCATGACAAAAAAGAAGCGCCCCGCATCCCTTCCCACCTCATCCAAAATCTGTCGGAGCGTCACAAACTCCCCCGCCCGCGTCGACATGCGCACCTGCTGACCACCTTCGTACAAAGTTACCAGCTGCGCGATGAGCACATTGACCCGCGAAGGATCATGCCCCAATGCTGCTTGGGAGGCCTTCAGACGCGCGATATACCCATGGTGATCAGGACCCAAGATATCGATCAGCTCATCAAACCCACGGTTAAATTTTTCATGATGATACGCAATGTCCGGGGTCAGATAAGTATAATTTTTATCGCTTTTGATGAGCACCCGGTCCTTGTCATCGCCAAAATCCGTCGAGCGCAACCACACCGCTCCCTCGGACTCAAAAACAACCCCTTTGGATTTTAAAGTCTCAAGAGTTTTTTCAACCTTCCCTGAGCGTCCAAGCGCTTCCTGGCTGTAATAGCTGTCAAACGTCACATCAAAATCGGTCAGATCTTTTTTAATCCCTTCCATGATGAAATCCCGGGCAAAGCGCCGGCACTCCGCAAGATCCGCTTTGGGGTTTTTTTTAAAAAGAATCTGGGCAATCTCTTTCAAATAATCCCCTTGGTAGTAGTTCTCCGGTACCTCCTCGGTCTTTCCGGTGACAAGCTCGCGAAGCCGCAACTGCAGGGACAACCCCAACGTGTTGATCTGGACCCCCTCGTCGTTGTTGTAGTACTCCTTGGTCACCTCGTGCCCGCAAAACCGAAGGATTCGTGCCAGAGCATCCCCAAGCGCTGCTTGCCGCCCATGAGCCACCGTCAAGGGCCCGGTCGGGTTTGCGCTCACAAATTCCAATAAAATATTTCTTTTTTTCTCCACAGCAGGCCGCCCAAAATCCGCGCCCTCCTTTTGGATCCGAAACAAAACAGAAGCGGTCTCTTGCGCCGCATAGTAAAAATTGAGAAACCCAGGCCCCTCCACCACAATTTTTTCAATTCTTGCTCGGAGAGCTGATCCTTGTACCTTCGCCCATAACTCATGGGAGATGGCTTCGGCCAGAACACGGGGAGGTTTTTTCATTTCTTTGGCAAGCTTCAAAACCAGATGAGTCGATAAATTCCCAAATTTTTCTTCCTTGGGGGTTTGAAAAGAAGCTTCCACCTCCTCCGAAGATAAAGAGACCGGATAGGCTTTTATTGTTTCTGAAAAAATCTTGGCTAGCTGCGTCTTCATGTACTCACCCGGCGTGATTTAAGTACTTTTTCTTGGGCGCGTCCCCCCAAAGATTTTCGATATCATAAAATCCTCGGGTATCCTGATGAAACACATGCACAATCACTTCGGCATAATCCATCAAAACCCACTGGGCATCCCGATATCCTTCCTTATGCCGTAAGCGAAGATCGGATTCTTCTAGCTTCTCTTCAATGTGATCCACAATCGCTTTCACACGTACCGTCGACGGAGCGCTCATCAGAATAAAATATTCGCAGATGGTGGAACGCTGACCCATCTCCATCACCACAATGTCCTCGGCCTTGCGGTCATAGGCTGTCTGGCAAATCAGCTCTAGCTTTTTTTTCGTTTCGATGATGAAACTCCTTTCTTCACTTTGGTTTTAGCGTAAAATTTTTGAAGATCCAGCTGGATTTCTTTCGGGATCAAGCCTTCCACGGTCAAGCCGGACCCAAGTCGACGACGAAGCTGACTTGAAGAGACATCCAGCGCTTCAAAAGGAAGCCTGATAATCGGAAACTGGGTCTCCTCCCAATCATATCCGGGTCGCGTCGCCACCACAAAACGGCACAACTTAAAAATCTGGTCTACCGACTTCCACTGCGGCAAAGTTTCTAGACAGTCCATACCCGCTAAAAAATAAAATACACTCTTCTCTTTAGACTGCCGATGCAAAAAACGGAGTGTGTCTACCGTATAGGATTTTCCGCCACGATCAATCTCGCAGGTGGAAACAGAAAAGTTGGGATACTTCTTCAGGGCTTTCTGAAGGAGTTTGACACGCAAATCCGCCGGCAAAACATCTCGCGTGGCTTTGAGCGGGGACTGACTGGCGGGCACAAAATAAATGCGGTCTAAATTTAGCTCAGAGTAAGCAAAGCGTGCCAAGGCTAGATGCCCCTCATGGACAGGATTAAAACTCCCGCCCAAAATACCAATCCGGCTCAAGAACGCACCTGGCCGGATCCCAGCACCACATATTTGTAAGAAGTGAGCTCCTCAAGACCCATGGGTCCCCGAGCATGGAGCTTGTCGGTGGATATCCCCATCTCAGCCCCCATCCCAAATTCCCCCCCATCATTAAAACGCGTGGAGGCGTTCACAAAAACACAGGCGCTATCCACAGAGCTTGCAAAAACATCTGCTGATTTTTTATTTTGCGTGATAATCGCGTCTGAGTGATGGGAGCCATATTTTTGGATATGCGCCACCGCCGCTTCGACGTCTCGGACAACACGAACCGCAAGAATCAGATCCAAATACTCCGCTTCCCAGTCTGCTTCAGAAGCCTTGCTAATTCCAGAAAGAATCGCTCGGGTTTTTTCACAACCACGGATTTCTACATTTTTAGAAATCAAGGCTTCAGCCATCACTGGCAAAAATTTCTTGGCAATGGCCTCATGGACGAGCAAAGTTTCCATGGCATTGCAGACTCCAGGATTTTGGGTTTTAGCATTAAGGACAATGGAAACCGCTTTTTTTAGATCCGCTTGCTTGTCGACAAACACGTGACAAACACCCTTGTAGTGTTTAATCACAGGAATCTTTGAAATTCGAGCCACTTCCCGAATCAAGCCTTCCCCACCCCGAGGAATCACAAGATCAATGGACTGACTCAATCCCAAAAGAGTTTTGACCGCCTCCCTATCCCCTGTGGGAACTAGCTGAAAAGCCCCCGCCGGCACCCCTTGGGCAATGGCCGCTTTTTTTAGGCTGTCAAAAATAGCGCGATTGGAACGCAGCGCCTCACTCCCACCCTTTAAAATCACACTATTGCCGGACTTCAAACAAAGAGCCATACAATCCGCCGTCACGTTGGGCCTAGACTCGTAAATAATCAGAATGACGCCGATCGGCACACCGACTTTCTTAATTTGTAAACCGTTGGGACGCTTGCGAGTCCAAAGAATACGCCCCACCGGATCCGGCAAAGCCGCAATCTTAAGAAGCGAATC
The DNA here is from genome assembly GCA_964497635.1 of uncultured Planctomycetia bacterium. Lineage (GTDB taxonomy): Bacteria > Omnitrophota > Gorgyraeia > 2-02-FULL-51-18 > 2-02-FULL-51-18 > CAMDWQ01. Next base: position 5,322 of record CAZCDB010000043.1, read on the forward strand.
AGCGATCCCTTTGATTTTCTTTTCGTTTAGCTCAAGACGACCCAAAAGACTGGAGGAAACTCCACGCCGCTTTGCCTCCAGCACGTCTTTTTGATTTTCACTCAAAATAAAGCGGCGATCTTTCCAGACAGACAGAGCCATGGCTTTCAGGGCTTTGTTTTTTCTTTCAGAAGATAAAAGAGAGAGTGGGTGCGCTGCCACTTTGGCTTCAGAGGCCAGTTGTTCCATCAAAATATTTTTCATTTGACTGAGTTTTTTCCGTTTCGAAGCTGTCTTGAAAAATGCCGGACCCAGTTACGATTTTTTCCGCTTTTTGGCTTCGGAAGAAAAAAAGTACCCACATCCTCTCCTGAGAAAATCCGGACAAGTACTTGGCGGTCACGACCACTGGCCAAGAAAACAGGGACTCCGGAGTTGACACTCATACGAACCGCCGCAAGTTTTGAGCTCATCCCACCCACGGTAAAATCTTTTTTCTGGTCTTTGACATGAGAAAATATCCGATCATCCATTTTCTCAACAATTTGAATCCGGTTGCCATCCCCCCCCTTGGATCGTGCATAAAGCCCATCCGTGTCCGAGAGGATCACCAGGGCATCCGCCTCCAGAAGAATTGCAATTAAGGAAGAAAGCTTGTCATTGTCGCCAAAACGGATTTCATCCGTGGCTACCGTATCATTTTCATTGATGATGGGAACCAGCCCTCGGCGCTGAATTTCCTGGAGAGTGCGCTTGGCATTGGTAAAACGATTGCGCTGGGCCAAATCCTCCCAAGTTAGAAGCACCTGAGCTGTCGAAAAACCATGCCGCGAGAGCGCCTCTTCCCAGCACTGCATTAGATACCGCTGCCCGATTGCTGCTGCCGCCTGAAGACCTTCCATTGAGGTGGGACGCTTTTTTTCTTTTAAGATCACCATGCCGGCCCCGATCGCACCCGAGCTGACCACCGAGACCCGCATTCCCTTTTTTAAAAAAATAGAGATTTGGGCCGCTAAATCTTCGAGACGTTTTTTATCAAAACAACCTTCCTGGGTCAGGATAGACGTCCCCACCTTGATCACCAAAGTCTTCATATTGTTGACAAAATTTTCTCTCACGGCTCAGAACGCACCTTATTTAAAAGTTCATCCACCCCCTCTCCCGTAACTGCGGAGATGGGGAAAATCTCTTTTTTAATTTTTTTCTTAAATTCTTTCAAACGTGCTTTGGCCTCCGGCACATCCATTTTATTGGCAACGATGATTTCTTTCTTCTCGGCCAATTTTTCAGAATAGCTCAACAACTCTTCTCGAAGTGCCCTATAATCACTCACGGGATCTCTCCCATCCACCGCCGCAAAATCAATCACATGCAGCAAGATACGCGTCCGCTCCACATGTTTTAAAAATTCAAGCCCTAAACCGCGGCCCTCGGAAGCCCCTTCAATAATTCCCGGAATATCCGCCAGGACCCGGGTTTCCCCGTCGTCAAATTTTACCACACCCAGAATTGGATTTTTAGTCGTAAAGGGATAGGGGGCAATCTTAGACTTGGCATTGGAAACACGGGAGATAAAAGTCGACTTGCCCGCGTTTGGAAAACCAATGATCCCGATATCCGCAATCAGTTTTAAACGCAGGAGGATCTCTTTTTTCTCACCCGGCTCCCCCGGAGTCGCCTCATGCTTTTTGTCATTCCCTTTGCCGGCGGCACCGCCCTTGCAAACAACCACTCGCGCACCGATCCGGTCTAAGTCTTTTAAAAGCTCACCGGTAGAATAATCATAAACCTCTGTGCCTGCAGGAACCCCAATCACACGGTCCGCGCCACAGTAGCCAGTCTTGAAACTACTCGAACCATTCCCCCCTTTTTCAGCTTCAAATTGACGATTCATCTGAAAATCTAGGAGCGTTTGGATATTGGGCTGAGCTTCTAAAATGATGGCCCCACCGTCGCCGCCATCACCACCGGTGGGACGATAATGCCGCGGCCGACTGCGGTCAAGGCTATGGCAACCTTTTCCGCCGGCTCCGGCAATACAAGTAATAATGGCTTGATCAACAAACATGGAATAGTCTTTGTTTTACGAGAGTGGGATGCACCGCCTGAGATGGCGGTGAGATCTTACTTTTGAATTTCAGAAGGAATAATATTGACGCGATAAGAGGGGTTGAAATTAACAATCCCATCTTTTAAAGCAAAAAGGGTAAAATCACGTCCCTGGGAGACAAAACGACCTGGGAGAAAATTGCTTCCCTTTTGACGGATGATGATGCTTCCGGAGGTAACATACTCGCCACCAAAGCGCTTAACACCACGCCGCTTGGAATTTGAATCACGACCGTTTTTAGAACTACCTAGACCTTTTTTATGTGCCATATTTCTTTAGCAGAGAAAAAACTCTACACTCCTGCGTGGATGGATTTGATTTTAACTTTCAAATAGTTTTGACGATGGCCCCTCTTGGTCGCTGACTTCTCGCGCCGGATGTACTTAAAAGAGAAGGACTTGGGTCCCCTAAATTCCTTCACAAGCTCCGCTTCACAGTAAGCGCCCTTGAGTACCGGACGACCCACCTGAACCGAATTATCCTTGGAGACAAGGAGCACTTGATCTAGCTTGATTGACTTGGATTTCCCCAACTCAAGCAGCTCAATCGCGAGCTCTCCGCCTTCTTGGACCTTATATTGTTTACCGCCTGTCTTGATGATTGCGAACATAGGTTCAAGAAGTTACCATAGCCGTCTACGCTTGTCAAGAATCCTTTTAAGACGCACTTCTTCGACGTGAAGATGGCTATCCGCCACCAAAGAAATCTTGTTCTGGGATTCGGACTCAATGGTATGGATCATTTTGCAGTTGGCACGGCTGAGCACCTCGATCACCTCAGGACAAGCCGTTAATTCCACCTGCTCTTTGCGAATATTCCGGACAAAAGCAGATAACTTCTGTAGAGCATCTCCCGCTACCGTTTCCCTCGACTTCACAATCCCCTTGCCTTGACAATAAGGACACTCTTGGGTTGAGGCGCTCTCAAGACTTTTGCGCATCCGCTGGCGTGTCATCTCAACAAGTCCCAACTGGGATAGATTTAAAAAGCTGGTTTTTGCGCGATCACGACGAAGCGACTCTTCCAGGATCCTAAGCACTTGACGACGATGATCGGCCATCTCCATGTCGATAAAATCAACGATGATGATCCCTCCAAGATCTCTCAAGCGGATCTGCTTGGCAATCTCCTTGGCCGCTTCGCAGTTGGTGCGAAACGCCGTTTCCTCAAGATTTTTGGTTCCTGTAAACTTTCCGGTATTGACGTCAATAGCCACCAGAGCCTCTGTCTGCTCGATCACCAAATGCCCGCCACTCTTAAGGGAAGCTCGAGGCTCATAAATTTTCTCAATTTCTTTTTGAATGCCATGAGCGACAAAAAGAGGGGTCTCTCCCCCATAGAGCAAGAGTTTTGGCCGTAGATTGGGCACCGCCGCCCGCATAAAACGATCCACACGCTTAAACTCCTCACGATCATTGATGAGAATACGATCAAAATTCTCGCTCAAGACATCGCGAACCATCCTTAAAACCAACCCATATTCCTCATGAACCGCTGAAGGCGCCTTATGCATGACGCAGCGACGCTGGATCATCTTCCACTGGTGCACCAAAAAACGTATATCACGCTCGAGGATTTTAGCTTCACATCCCCAGGCCGCGGTTCGGACAATCAGACCGCTTTCCTTGGGAAGATTGACCCCCTTAATGATCTGGCGGATACGGTCACGCTCTTTTCGGTCATCAATTCGCTTGGAAATCCCCACATGCGGGTGATGCGGCATAAACACCACAAAGCGTCCTGCCAAAGAAATCTGGCAAGTCAGTCGCGCGCCCTTGGTTCCAAAAGGTTCTTTGACCACCTGCACCAAGACTTCCTGATCTTTCTTGAGCACGTCCTGAATGAGGGGTATGTTTTCATGCTTGTCCCTTCGTCCGCGAGAATGTCCCTGCTGAGGCTTACGGGAGGCTGCAGGAGCCCCCTCTGCTTCTACCTTGTCATGCCCATCCCCAAAGTCAGCATCCTCTTCCAGAACCCCCTGACCAACCACATCCGCCACATAAAGAAAACCATTCTTCTCAAGGCCGATGTCAATAAAAGCCGCACCAATCCCCGGCACAATAGAGCTTACTTTTCCTTTGTAAATAGAGCCTACTAGCTGTTTATCGCTGGCCCGCTCAACAAAATACTCCTCCAGATGGCCATCCTCTACAACAGCCACTTTCTTTGTTTCAAATTCCAAACTGACCAATATTTCTTTTTTCATCACGATTCCCTTTCAATAAAAAAACGCATCCTAAAATCTGTTCCCAGATTTTGGTGGATGCGCTTTTAGCGGTATTCTTTTAAAATTTAAAACGACAGCTTGTCGAAGCTTAAGGCGTCTCAATCGCCGCCGGATGTTTGACCGGCAAGGCTTTGTCATTGAGCACTTCGACTGTCATAAAAAATAAAAGATCTGTCTTATCAACGGTCGTATCATCATGCTTAAAAAGCTTGTCGATAAGAGGCATATCACCCAAAAATGGGACCTTTGTTGTTGAATTTACTTTTTCTTCCTTAATCAATCCTCCGATAGCAATAGTTTGTCCTGACTTGATACGGATTTCCGTCGTCGCTTCACGCGTGGTGAAGTGGGGCGCCTTGATATCCGCAGTAATATCGTCATACCCCACAAGAGTGGTAATCTCGGGGTGTACTTTCACTACAATTTCTTTTGCATCATTGACACTGGGAGTCACCTCAAGCTTAATCCCAACGTCTTTGCTGGTATAACCTGTGATTTCCATCTTACCGGTCGTGGTATTTCGTTCAAAAAGAGGGATGGAGATGACATCCCCCACAAGAATTTTGGCAAGCTTGTTGTTGAGCGTAACAATGTGCGGCTCCGAAAGAATCTTGGCATCACTGCGATTGGAAATCATCTGCAACACCACCTGGAAATCTGAAAAATCAAGTGTTCCGAAGGAATAGCTGCCCGAATCAGAAAAAGGAAAGGCTCCCTGCCGTGGAACCTCAAGCGCTGGAAACTCGCCACTAGATGCGTCAATCTCCGGAATAAATGTGTTTAGCAGATGACCTTTATTTTGTAGCGGACTAAAAGGAAAAGTAGTTGGTCGCGCAGAACCCGTCGCTCCTGCTTCTAAGTTCCAGCGGATTCCTAGCTTATCAGCATCCCCAAGCGTAAGCTCCACCACCTTGGCATGAATTAACACCTGAGGTGTGCTATTGTCCAAACGATCCACTACTTTATGTACGCTTTGCAAGATGGTAGGCATATCGGTCACAATCACGGTGTTTGATCTTACATCGGATCGGATTTTCCCACGCTCGCTGAGCATATCTTTGAGTGACTTTTCAACCTCGGTGGCTTGAGAATAGTTGAGGGTAAAAACCTCGGTGGACAACTCTTCTTTTTTTAGATTTTCAAGGGTTGTCACACGAACAATATTTTCATCACGGTCATAAGCGTAGCCGTAGGTCTTTAAGACCACATCCAGCGCCTTCTCCCACGGCACATCCACCAAACGAATCGTGACTGTCCCCGTCACATCCTTGCCGGCAACAATGTTGACTCCACTCTTAAATGAAATGATACGGAGCACATTCTGAATATCGGCATCTTTAAAATCAACCGTGACATTTCCGGGAGAAGATAAATCTGCTTCAGGGGAAGCCGCAAGAGCAGCCACTGCTGATGGCTGGGCCTGACCGGCAATATCTGCCGCTTCAGCCGTGGAAAATCCAAAAACCGTTAAAACGAAAAAAATCCCTAAATATTTCATGAATTACCTTCTTGTGCCTCTTCGTCTTCGTACTGAGCCTTATAGGCTTGCACACCATTGACCATAAAAAGAACTCGGTTGGGCTCCACCTTCAACACTTTGACCGCACCCTGCTCCTCCCCTTCCTTCAAGAGAGCATCATTCACAATCACGATTGAGCCATTTTTGGGGTCATACACAATTCCTTGTATCGAAATTTCTTCGATACGCTCCACCCCAAGAAGTCCGGAAGCCACCGGAGTTTGATTCTGCGTCACCAGAGGGACAAAGGGGTCTCGTAGATCTGAAGCCTTGTAAAGATCTTTGACCTCCGCCGCCTCCGCACAACTTGAAAAAATGATACCAAATGCGGTCCCAACATACCACAAAAACAAATGCAAAAATTTAGGCGCCCCGGAAAGCTTAACTTGTTTTGGCATAAGTTTCTATTCCTAATTCTATTGTATGTCGATATTCATCAACGGCGTTGGCGGTAATACGAAGATCCGTGACTTTGTAGCAAATCGGTCCACCTTCCAAAAGCTCCAAAAACGCCCCTAAGGCATGAGTGCCTGCAACAGCGCTCATCCGAATCGGGACTTTGATAACCCCCGTACTCTCTTCGCTAGTGGCCTGCGGCTTCAAGGTAATGATTCTGACATTCGCACTCTGCGCCAGAGCGGATAACTTCTCCAGCAGAGACGGTAGCTCCGCTTTCTGGATAAACTGACTGTTGGCTTGGGCCAGACGGGCACGAGAGGCTTCCCATTTTTTCATGATATTATCTTTATTCTTAATATCATCCTCAAGAGCGCCTATTTTATTTCTCGTGAGAGTAATATCCGTTGTTGTTTTGATGAGCGTATTAACAACCGGTCGAACCAAAATAAATACATCCGCCAGAATAATTAAGAGAAAAGCTCCTCCCACAATCAAATTTTTCTGTTTGGGGTCCCGGCTTTCTAGATAGCCGTTTACTTTTTCTGCTAAATCTGAAAGAAAGATCAAGGGGGATGATTTCATTTGTCTTTCCCTTTTTTAGGCTCGCTCTTAGGAGCCTTCTTTGGCTCTTTTTTGGCCTCTTTTTTCTTTTTTTCTTTGACGGGCTTCATCGTGCAATAAATTGAAAAATCATACACATCCACTTCCCTGATTTTTTTTTGCACAAGATTCGAAAGCTCAATGCTTGAAAAAAGCTGGGTGAACATCGCGTTGGACTTTAGCTCTCGGATATACTTTCCGGTAAAAGCTGTTTCTTCCCCTTGCCCGACAACGCTCCCATCGAGTTTTAAAACTTTGGTGGGAACTTGTTTGCCATCCTTCTCAGAACTACCATCTTTAATCCCAAATCCCGTCAGCCACACACCCTTCGTCATCGTCCTGGTCAACTCATTGAGCAGGGACGACCAATAAAAATTGCGCTGGGCGATATCCGCAAACACTCGGAATCTTTTAGCGTAGGCCGAGATTTCCTTCTTTTTAGAGGCGATCTCTTTGCTTTCTTTTTCAAGCACCTCCACCTGGTTCTTTAAGAGCCTTAATCGAGTCACCTGAAAAACAGTAAAAATACTCACTCCGAGCTGGGCCAAAAGAAAAATGGAGGCCAATAAAATAAACGTCTTTTTGACGGGTAGTTGAGGAGCGACAAACTTGGGAAGCTTGGGGCGATACTCGACGGGAAGTAGATTGATTTCTATCATTTGCGCGTGGCTCCCAATCCACGAACAACAAGACCTAACGCAATGGCAAGCTCCGCCAGATGCTCTTCAAAAAACTTAGCATCCACCCCCGGACCCAGCTTTAAAGCCTCGGCTTTTTTCCAAAAAGAAACAGGTTTTCCTATTTCACGGGTCAACATCGGCAGCGCATCAAAAGCCAACGCGCCCCCTCCACTCACGTAGACCTGCTTCACTTCTTCTTTGATTTCATTTTCAACATAATCGATGGACTGACGAATTTCTTCTGTTAGCGGCTCATAACCCTTCTGAAGCGCCGCGGTCAAGTTCTCTGCCTCCTCTGCCGGCTTGGCTATTTTTAGAGTGTCCGCTTGAGGGGCCGTGAGAGTTTTTATCTCCATTAAGGCCTGCGTCACCCCCACCCCCCCATGAAGAATCTCACGGACAAACACAGTAAGCCCTTCCCGAACAATGGCAAAAAGGCTGTTTTGATGTCCCACATGCAAGAGGCCATACTGCTTGTCTGTCCCTGCCGGATAGAGCCCCTCAAAAGCATTGATCATTGAGAACATATCCAAATCCAAGAGCTCGGGACGTATTCCTGCATCCGTCAAAAATTTGTAGCGCGCTTCGACAAAATCTTTTTTGACAGCAGCCAACAAAAGATTCATCTCTCTTTTTTCAACATTCTGGGTTAACACTTGATAATCTAGCAGACAATCATCAATCGGAAACGGAATATGGCCCTCCGCCTCAAAACGGATGGCGCTTTGAAGCTCCTTAGCATTTAAGAGCGGCATGGTAATACGGCGGGTAAGCACGGAAGATCCTGAGACAGACACACGGATATGATGCAAACCCGTCAGCTCTAGCTCTCGCACCCCCTTGCTGACATCTTTTTCTGCCGTGATAGGGATTATCTGAGCACGCTGAAGCTCTTGGCCTGTCTCAAGTTGCGCCACTTGGACGCACTTAATGGAATAACTGCCAATATCCAGACCCGTGACCACTTCAATCTTTTTTTGCTTCAATTCTCCCCCTAGCAAAAGACACTTTAGTCGTCAAAAAAAATAGGCCTATAGTGATTTTTACTTATGTTTAGTCTAGTATAGTCTATTTTGATTAGAGATGTCAAAAGAGTA
>CAZCDB010000044.1:0-13273 GCA_964497635.1 uncultured Planctomycetia bacterium
ATTCATGGCGCCCAAGTAATTCCGGTCAAAGGTAATTTTGATCAAGCGCTGACTTTGGTGAGAAAAATTTCAGAGCAGTATCCGGTGACGCTGGTGAATTCGGTGAATCCGTACCGGATCGAGGGACAGAAAACAGGTGCTTTTGAAATCTGCGACCAGTTGGGAGCAGCGCCCGAGTTTCATGCGATCCCCGTGGGGAATGCCGGGAACATCACGGCTTATTGGAAAGGTTATCAAGAATATTTTGACCAGAAAAAAATTACTTCCAAGCCTGTGATGCTAGGTTTTCAAGCCAAGGGAGCCGCCCCGATTGTTAAAAACAAGGTCGTGGCTCATCCCAAGACTATCGCGACAGCCATTAAGATTGGAAATCCGGCTAGCTGGAAGTCCGCTTTGGCGGCACGCCAAGAATCGGGGGGTCTTATTGAGGCTGTCAGCGATCAGGAGATTTTAAGCGCTTACAAATTTTTGTCTCAAAAAGAAGGGGTGTTTGTGGAACCGGCCTCGGCTGCGAGTGTGGCCGGTATTCTGAAGCTTCAGAAGAATGGTTATTTTAAAAAAATATCATCGGCAGCTCGAGTGGTTTGTGTGGTGACCGGACACGGCTTAAAAGATCCGGATCGTGCGCTCGCCTCGGTCAAAAAACCAAAGGCGGTGGCGGCGGATATGGCAAGCATTCTTAAGGTCATGGGACTTAAAATAAAATGAAGTATCTTTTGTTTGTCTGCGAAGGGCTTGCCGACGAGGCTTTGGAGGACTTGGGCGGGCGCACACCTTTGGAGGCTGCCAAAACCCCTGTTTTGGATGCTTTGGCCGAAAAGGGTCGTGTGGGACAAGCTTTGTTTTTGCCGTCGGCGATGGAGCCTTCGGTCGATGTGGTGATGCTGTCCATTTTAGGTTATGACCCACTGCGTTATTACACGGGGCTTGCTCCGCTGGAATCCATGGTGTATGGGTTGCAGGTGGATGATCGTGCGGTGATTTTTAGGGCGGATCTTGTGACCTCTTCCGACCAGACATTGATTGATCCTTTTTCAGGAAATATTTCGGACCGGGAGGCGGAGTATCTGATTCAAGGACTAGCGTCCCAATTTTCAAAGGATACGTTTCAATTTGTTCGTGGGCGCGGGTACAAAAACTATCTGGTGGTTCGCGACGAAGCAATGCTTGAAGAGCTGGATGAGCTCGGATGCATTCCTCCGGCGCAGTTTGTCGGACAGAAGATTTCAAAGAGTTTTCCCGTGGGAAAAGCCGGAGATTTTGTGACGGATCTCACGAAAAAAGCGGGAGCGTTTTTGGAAAACCATGAAATCAACCGCGTTCGCATTGATTTGGGTGAAAATCCTGCCAATCTTCTGTGGCTATGGGGCCAGGGCAAAAAACCAAAACTGCCTTCTTTTGAAAAACAGACGGGTTTGCGCGGAGTTTTTTATGCCCAAGCGGATTTTGTGAGGGGGATTGGGTTGAGCCTAGGAATGACTCCGCTGAAGGAGTTTTATAGCCCCTTGGGGTCTGCGGAGTTTGCTTTGTTTTATTTTGGAGAGGGCGTGGAGGCCAAGACGGGACTGAGTCTTAAGTCAAAGATTTCGCGCTTGGAGGCTTTTGATGATTTTGTGGGAGGAATTCTGAAAGTGCACGCAGACTCTGGCCCACTTCGGGTGCTTGTGACCGGAGATCTAGCAGAGTCTCTGACGCGAAAAGAGTTTACGCGCAATCCTTTGCCGGTACTCATGAGTGGCGAAGGGATTGCCTCGGAGAAGAATAGCGCTTTTAGCGAAAAAATTTGCGGGCCGAAAATAGAATGGATCGATAAAGGGAAAGAGCTAATCACTTTTTTCATTAAAAAATAATCAGAGGAGTTTGGGAATGAGTTTGATTGTTCAAAAATACGGCGGTTCGAGCGTTGCCAATCCTGAGCGTATTAAGCGTGTGGCGGAGCGGGTCGCCAGCTACCAGAAAAAAGGTCATTCTTTGGTGGTGGTGGTGAGTGCTTTGGGGGACACCACGGATGATCTTTTGGAGTTGGCGGACCAGTTGTCCAAAAATCCTCCTCGCCGGGAGCTGGATATGCTCATGTCTACCGGCGAGCAGATTTCCGTGGCGCTTCTGGCCATGGCGCTTCACGAGCTGGGGGTGGATGCCATTTCATTTACCGGGTATCAGGTGGGGATCAAGACAGATTCCACACACACCAAGGCTCGAATTTTGGATATTTCATCCGACCGGATTCAGGCAGAACTTAAGAAAAAAAAGACGATCATTGTCGCTGGTTTTCAAGGGACGGATGACAATCACGACATCACGACGCTGGGTCGCGGGGGAAGTGATTTGACGGCGGTGGCTCTGGCCAAAGCCCTTGCGGCGGACACCTGTGAAATCTACACGGATGTCGAGGGGATTTACACGACGGATCCGCGCAAAGTCAAGGATGCCCAAAAAATTGATCGGATTAGTTATGAAGAGATGTTGGAGCTAGCATCTTCGGGGGCGCAGGTGATGCAGTCGCGCTCCATTGAGGTCGCCAGCAAGTACAATATTCCGCTGCATGTGCGTAGCAGCTTTTCTAAAAACGAAGGGACTTGGATCGTCAAGGAGGAGAAATCCATGGAAGATGTTTTGATTCGCGGCGTGTCAGTCAGTAAAAATGAAGCCAAGCTTACCGTGAGCGGCGTGCCCAACAAGCCGGGAATCGCGGGCAGGATTTTCCGCGCGCTTTCGGACGCGGGGATCAACGTGGATGTGATCATTCAAAATATCGGCAAGAAAGTATCGACGGATATTTCGTTTACGGTTCCACGCAATGAAGCGGATACGGCAGTTGGCCTGCTTAAAAAAGTGGCCAAAGAGACCGGGATTAGCGAGATCACGCAAGATTCTCAGATTGCCAAAGTTTCCGTGGTGGGGATTGGTATGAGAAGTCACGCGGGTGTGGCGGCGAAGATGTTTGAAGTTCTGGGTAAGAATAAGATCAATATCGAAATGATCACGACTAGCGAAATCAAAATCGCTTGTGTGGTGAAGTTAAAGGACGCTGATAGGGCCGTGGCCCTGCTTCACAAAGAGTTTGAGTTGGGAAAAAGGAAGAAATGAGTCCTCGTTCTAAAAAAATTCAAATCTACGACACGACCCTAAGAGATGGTTCTCAAGGGGAGGGTCTTTCTTTCTCTGTGCAAGATAAGATCTTAATCGCCAAGAAGATCGACTCTCTGGGTTTTGACTATATCGAGGGTGGCTGGCCGGGTGCCAATCCTAAGGATGTGGCTTTTTTTGAAGAAGCTAAAAAGCTCAAGCTAAAGTATGCAAAACTGGTTGCTTTCGGCTCGACACGCAAGGCCCACTCCAAAGCTTCGGAGGATGAGGTTTTGAGAGGTCTTTTAGCGGCGGATACGCGGGTCATCACGGTTTTTGGCAAAAGCTGGGACATGCATGTTAAAGACGTGTTTCGCGTGGAGCTTGAAGAGAATCTTTGCATGATTGATGACACGGTTCGATATTTGAAGTCCAAAAAACGCGAAGTTGTGTATGATGCTGAGCATTTTTTTGATGGTTATTTTGCCAACCCTAAATATGCGCTCAAAACTTTATCGGCGGCGCTCAATGCCGGAGCTTCTATCCTGGTTCTTTGTGATACCAATGGCGGCACGATGCCCGGAAAACTTTCGCAAGCGGTCCAAGAGGTTTACAAAAAACTACGCTGCCCCCTGGGAATTCATGTGCACAATGATGGCGGCGTGGCAATCGCAAACTCCATGGCTGCTATTGAAGCCGGGGCGATCCAAGTCCAGGGAACCATCAACGGCTACGGCGAGCGCTGTGGAAACGCGGATCTTTTGCCGATCATTGCCAATCTTCAAATAAAAATGGGTTATTCGTGTGTTCCGGCGGCCAAGCTTAAAGAATTGACCGAAGCCGCCCGGTATGTCAGCGATATTGGCAATATGGTCCAGCAAAAAGGACAGCCTTATGTGGGTGCCAGTGCTTTTGCCCACAAGGGGGGCGTTCATATCAATGCGGTGATGAAAAATCCCCAGACCTATGAGCATATCGATCCAACGTTTGTCGGAAATCATCGGCGTTTTCTTGTCTCCGAGGTGGGTGGACGCACCAATATCATGCTTAAAGCCAAAGAGTTGGCGATGGATCTTAAAAAAGAGTCTCCCGAGACACGTACCATTTTGGAAAAAATTCAAGCACGCGAGAACGAGGGCTACCAGTATGAGGCGGCGGAGGCTAGTTTTGAGCTGCTGATCCACGAAGTCACCGGGAAAAGAAAAAAGTTTTTTGAATTTAAAAAGGTGCATGTCTCGGCTGAGAATATCGGAGAAAAAAATCCGATCTCTCATGCTCACGTGTCTTTGGTGGTGGGTAAAAAAGAAGGTTCTGGGACTGCGGATGGGGATGGTCCTGTCAATGCGCTGGACCGGGCGCTTCGAAAAGCGCTCACCCCCTTTTACCCCGAGCTTCAAGAGATAGAACTTGCGGATTATAAGGTGCGCGTTGTGGATTCGGAAGCGGGTACAGCGGCAAAAGTTCGCGTCATCATCGAGTTTCGGGACGGTAAAAATATTTGGACCACCGTGGGAGTCTCCAGCAACATCATTGATGCCAGCTGGGAAGCGCTGGTGGATGCGATGGAGTATAAGCTTTTAAAGGCGACCACATGACCCAGAAGCCTAAAGAAGATATGGATAAATTTGTGCCCAACCCCAACGAGCTTGCCAAAGCGTACGAAGCCAAGCTCGTCGAAAAAAAGTGGTACGAAGAGTGGAAAAAACGTGGCTATTTTAAGGCCACTTCCAACTCCAAGAAAAAACCTTACACCATTGTCATTCCTCCGCCCAATGTGACAGGCATTCTTCATATGGGCCATGCTTTAAATAACACCCTGCAGGATATTTTGATTCGTTACAAGCGCATGAGTGGTTTTGAAGTGCTGTGGATGCCGGGCACGGATCATGCGGGGATTGCGACTCAGAACGTGGTCGAAAAATCTTTACGCGAAGAAGGGCTGACGCGCCACACGCTAGGTCGTGAAAAGTTTTTGGAGCGTGTGTGGAAGTGGCGTGAGAAATACGGCAATACCATCCTTAAGCAGCAGCAACGACTTGGCGCCTCCTGTGACTGGGACCGGACACGGTTTACCATGGACGAGGGGCTTTCCAAAGCGGTGCGCGAAGTTTTCGTCAAGTTGTATGAAAAAGGCTTAATTTATCGCGGCGAGTACATCATCAACTGGTGCCCACGCTGTCAGACGGCGCTCTCGGACGAAGAGGCACAGCACAAGGAGCTCACAGGCCATCTTTATCATTTGAAGTACCAGATTGAAGGAACTAATGAACACGTCACCATTGCGACGACAAGGCCTGAGACCATGCTGGGGGACACAGCCATCGGTTTTCATCCGGAAGATGAGCGCTACAAACATCTCATTGGCAAGACGGCTATCCTGCCGCTTTTAAATCGTCGTCTTCGCATCATTCAGGATGACCAGATTGATCCCAAATTTGGAACCGGTGCGCTCAAGATTACGCCGGCGCATGATCCGGTCGATTTTAATCTTGCGCAGAAACACCAGCTTGAGATTATCAATGTCATGAATCCGGACGCGACTCTCAACGAAGCAGCGGGAGTTTATAAAGGGCTGGATCGTTTTGAGGCTCGGAAAAAAATCATCGCTGAGCTTGAAGACCGGCGTATTCTCTTAGAAACCAAGGAACATATTCACTCCGTGGGTCACTGTTATCGCTGTGAAACCGTGGTTGAGCCGTATCTTTCGAAGCAGTGGTTTGTGCGAATGAAGCCACTAGCCAAGCCCGCGATTGCGGCGGTGAAAGAAGGGCGCACGGAGTTTCGTCCTGAGCGCTGGTCCAAAGTGTATCTGGAGTGGATGAACAATATTAAGGATTGGTGCGTCTCTCGCCAGATTTGGTGGGGTCATCGGATCCCGGTATGGTACTGCGACCCTTGTCGCCAAAAACCTATTGGAAAAGCGTCGAAAGAAGCCAAAGTTTACACCGAGGCTGGGATGATCGTATCTCGTCAGACTCCGACCGAATGTCCTGTCTGTAAAAACAAAGATCTTCGTCAGGATCCGGATGTTTTGGATACTTGGTTCTCTTCGTGGTTGTGGCCGTTTTCGACTTTGGGATGGCCTGATAAAAACAAGGACCTGAAGTTTTTTTATCCGACCGACTGCCTTGTGACTGGTTACGAGATCATTTTTTTCTGGGTGGCGCGCATGATGATGTCGGGACTTGAGTTTATGGGCAAGGAGCCATTTAAACAGGTCTATATTCATGGGATTGTTCGTGACGAGAGCGGTGCTAAGATGTCCAAATCTTTGGGTAATGTCGTGGACCCGATTGGGATTATTGATGAGTATGGGGCGGATGCGCTTCGTTTTGCGATCATTTCCATCACTTCCGAAGGGCAGGACGTGTACTGTAATAAAGAAAAGTTTGAGGTCGGGCGTAACTTTGCCAACAAGATTTGGAATGCCGCTCGTTTTCTCTTAATGAATCGATCGGATCTTTCCAAAACCAAGGCCCCAAAACCCTCTGAACTTTCTCCTGTGGATCGTTGGATCATCAGCCGCTTGCATCAGACGATCAAGAGCGTCACGGATAGTCTTGAGAAGAGCCGTTTCAATGAAGCCGCTTCCACGCTTTATGATTTTTTCTGGCATCAGTTTTGCGATTGGTACGTCGAGTTTGCCAAGCCGACGATCAAAACCCGGCAGACCCAGTGGGTATTGGAGACAGTTTTAGAAAATACTCTCAAGCTTCTTCACCCTTTTATGCCCTTTATTACGGAAGAGATTTGGCAGAAAATGCCTCACGAAGGGGATTCGATTATGGTTTCCGCCTGGCCCAAATCGGACAAAAAATGGATTGATCAAAAGGTGGAGGAAGAAGTCGGGCTGATCATCAGCGAAATTCAAGCCATCCGCAATGTTCGCTCCGCCTGGCAGATAAACCCGAAGGAGAGTGTCACGGTTGCCGTCAAAACCCTACGCGATCGGGAGATGAAAATTTTACAAAGCTATTCAACTTATATCGCCCAGATGGCCAAAATCTCTTCGCTTCAAATTGGAAAAAATGTCACGCGCCCCAAAGAATCCGCCGTCGCCAACGTGGGTCGTGTGGAAACCTACGTGGTTCTCTCTGGGCTTGTGGATATCGGGATGGAGCGCCAGCGTATCGAGGCAGCGCTCACGGACGTAGAGAAGATGATTCGCTCGCTTGAAGGCCGCTTGTCCAATCAGGAATTTGTATCAAAGGCCCCCAAGGATATTGTGGATAAAGAGAGAAAAAAAGGCGAAGAGCTTGAAAATCGAAAGAAGCGCCTTGAGGAAAACCTAAAGACTTTGGGGGAATAGCTTCCCATGCTTCGTACCAATGTCATTGATCTGATCGTCAAGCTTGCTCTGCGCGAGGATGTCGGCACCCGAGACATCACCACCTCTTCCATCATCCCCAAAAACTCGATAGTCAAAGCCGAAATTGAAGCGCAGGCTTCCGGGATTCTTTGCGGCATCGAAATCGCTGAGCTTGTTTTTCGCTACGTGGATGAAAATGTACGGTTTTTGCCGGTAGGAAAAGACGGAGACTCACTCGAGCCAGGGCAGGAGATCGCTTATATCGAGGGATCCGCGGCATCGGTTTTGATTGCCGAGAGAACGGCACTCAATTTTTTGACGCATCTTTCCGGGATTGCTACGTACACGCGTCAATTTGTGGAGAAAGTGCGTGGAACTCAAACCAAGATACTGGATACCCGCAAAACAACTCCCAATTTGAGGGTGCTTGAAAAGTATGCCGTCAAAACCGGTGGGGGCACCAATCACCGCGCCGGCCTTTACGACCAGATTTTAATCAAAGACAATCATCTGAAAATTTTACGCAACGAAAAAATTGTCGACATTGTGGCGTTGGCGCATAAACAAGCGCAAAAAAATATCCCCATTGGCATTGAAGTCAAAAATTTTAAAGAGCTTGAAGAAGCGCTTAAAACCCACGCCACTTACATCCTTTTGGACAACATGAGTCCTGAAAAAGTGAGGGAGTGTATCCAGATTCGGACCGCCAGCGGTAAGAAAACCCCCTTTGAAGTCTCCGGCGGTATCACTCTGGAAAACGTCCGATCTTACGCCGAGCTTGGCGTCGAGCGCATCTCTGTCGGCAGCCTTACCCACACAGCCCCTGCGCTCAATATTTCCTTGGATATTGTTGGGTAGAAAACCACCTGAAATTATTGCTTATAATCAGATAGATTTTATAATTATTTAATAGATAAAAAATTTCCCCAATTCTTGTAATCGTAAGGGCCCCCATGTAAACTTAAGAAAATTCTCAAGTTGATACCCTCTACAATTTTATTGGCTGATATTAAATCTATGGTAAAAGTGGGGTTTTAATTGTCAAAAAATAACCAAATTTTACGCACAATATCACTGCTTCTGATCCAAGCGCTTTTATTGGAGCAGGTCGCTTTTGCTGCGCCGGATTTTAAGCCGGCTAGACTTGAGCTTTTTTCAAAACCCAAAATCGATCTGGGGATTCCGGAGTCCATTGCTACTATTGAGGATTCGTGGCAAGCTGTCATCCCGAGCGGAGCGCAAGCGAAGCCGAGGGATCTGTCTTTTGGATTAGATTCCTCCGCTCGGCCGATTGGCCTCGGTCGGAATGACAAGCTCATTTATCTCATCCAAGACGCGCACACCAATACTTCCGGTCAATTCAATCTTTCCAAGACGCTGGATCTTTTGCTTCAAAAACATCCTGAAATAAAGTATGTCTTCGTCGAAGCGGGGTTGGGCGACAACTCCCTTTCTGGATTTAGAAAATACGGCACCGCTGAAGATAGAAGAAAAGTCGCCGAACCTTTTTTAAGAAGTGGCGAGCTTCACGGGGAAGAGTATCTGCAGTTGACCTCGGGGCATGACTTCACGCTTTGGGGTGTGGAGGATATGGCTCTCTATAGGAAAGCCTTCGAAGATTACCGCGATGTCGCCAAAAACAGGGAGAAGTTTGAAGCTTACTTGCAAAGAATCCAAGTCACTATCAATACA
Organism: uncultured Planctomycetia bacterium; assembly: GCA_964497635.1. Classification (GTDB taxonomy): domain Bacteria; phylum Omnitrophota; class Gorgyraeia; order 2-02-FULL-51-18; family 2-02-FULL-51-18; genus CAMDWQ01. Next base: position 9,071 of record CAZCDB010000044.1, read on the forward strand.
CTAAAGCCTTATATTTACCGCCCAACGCTTGCGTTGTTTGAGTCACAGTACGCCAAATATAAAAAAGATGAATTACCGCTAACCGCTTATTTTGAGATCTTGCGCGCGCAAGCCGAGGGCTCTGACATCCACCTGGAGGATTATCCACACCTGGAGTCACTCAAAAAATTGCAGAAACTTGAGGGCGGGATTGATTTTAAAAAAGCAAGCGAAGAACAAGTCAGGGCTATCCAGTCTCTATCCCCTGAAGATCAAAAGGAAATCCTGGATCTGGCTAAAGAGCAAAGAAAACCTTCCAAGCTCTCAAGTCATGAGCACAGGGAAGAGAAGGCGTTTTTTGCGCTTCTTGAAGAAAAGCTGGCACGTAATGTCATCCCGAGCGAAGCCGAGGGATCTGATTTTACAAGCAAGATTCCTCGACTCCCTTCGGTCGCTCGGAATGACATTATGTATCCCAGCCTCATCCAATACTTCACTTATCTTAAAGAAGCCAAAGCTGTCAATCCCCAGGGAATCTTGAAAGAAATGAAGTCCCTTGAAGCCGAAGTTTTCTCTCGGCTCGCCCAGACCCAGGATGAAAAAACCCTCCATCGCTCTCAGGAGACCGTTTATCTTTTGGAGAAGCTCTTCAAGCTCCAATTGACCCCGGAAGAATATAAAGACTACCAGACCCTCACCCAGGACTTTGGCATTACGCATCTGACCGGCTTCCTCAATAAAAAGATCATGGACCTTAAGACCTACTATGAGCGCGCCCTATTTTTGGAAGAGGGCTATGACCCCATTGTCCAAAAAGCTCAAGACTTTTACGAGCTGACTTATACCCGTGATGTGCATTTTGTCGAGGAGGCACTGAGAAAAATGAATCGAGGATCGAGGATCGAGGATCGAGGAAAATCTCCATCCTCCATCCTAGATCCTCCATCCGGCGCAGCCGTTTTAATCACTGGCGGTTTTCACACCCCGAATCTTAAAAGTCTTTTGAAGGAAAAAGGTGTCTCTTTTGTCTCTGTGGTCCCTCAAGTCCTGCAGGAAACCAACCAAGCCCGCTACGAGAAGCTTTTGTTGGGACAGGAAAAAACTCTGAATCAGTTGCCCAAAGTTTCTTTGGGAATGCCGACAGCCACTCTTCGTACATTCGCTCAGCGTCTTCTGACCGATAGCCCCGTCTTGAAGCGTGTTTCTGAAATTCCGATCGAAGTGCATGTTTCCCGTGGAACCCGGAGACTTGTGGAGGGTCGCCGCAACTTAGGATCAGTCATGTCCGCTGGTGATGGAGCGCGGTTGGCGTTTCAAAGCGGGCAGTCGATGGTGGATGGTGGAACGGAACCAACCGGGGCGAGAATGGCAGTCGCTCAAAGCGCTCTTGATGCGGTTAAGGACTCATTGAATTCGGCGTGGGAATTAAGGCTAGAAGGACCCACTCTTGTTGTTAGATATGCAGCTCAAAACAGATCTTCTGGTTGGGATAGGAAAGAAAAAAAATTTAGTGGTGTAGCAAAAATTGCTTTCCAGAAAGATCGAGGACTTCATTTTTTTCTCCTTTTTAATGGCGGAAATATCAAAAGAATAGAATTGCGGGGTGATTTCAACTATAACAGAATTTACGAATCCCAAAATATTCCAAAAAATGCTCCACCAGAAATTCTTCCCGATGAGATTTTTCAAATTTTATTTCCAGGAGAGCCTCGACAAGGTGCTCGTTTGCCGTCGATCAAAGAGATGTTCAAAACGATGTTTAGATTCACCGGACAGGTTGTGTTTGGCGCCCCTGCTATTTTGGTGTGGTTTTTGGCCCCCCTTATTTATCAAGTTCAAGGGTTATTTGCCCAAGGCCTTAATTCCACCAACCTCAATTTTTACGGTTGGCCGGGACAGGATGGCCCTGTTCACGTTTTTGCTTCATACGGTGAGCATGATTATCAAGTGTATGTCCGTGTTCAATCTTCCGACGGAAGGACCCTTTTTAGCGGCGCTCTTCAGGTCAAAAATAGATCTTACGAGGCACTTTTGGAGGCGATCAAAAAAGAAGCAGAAAGATCCGCCGCGCGGTTGGCCTTTAACCACAACTTTGATCCGGAGTCGCTGTCAATTTCTCCGAAGGTTGATCTTGCTCGGGGAGATTGGATGGAATGGACTCCAAATGTTAGATACCGACCTTCACGTCTTGTGTCTGATCATACGGGCGATCGGCCAATATCAGATCTTTCGCCGGTCGAAGGGCTCCTTCTGAATTTACAAAAAGCATTTAATCTTATCATGTCCAACAGGGGCTTTTTGGTAGGCCTCAATGAATTTCAGATTGATTATCTTCTACGAGCGAGATTCAAAATCCAATCGTCTGTCCCTTATGGCCTTGTTATAGATATGAGAGACGCTTTTTGGGAAGGCAATAGAAAGAATTCTTTGCAAGCAAAGGCTGAGTATGAGCCAGTCACTTCAAGGACGCACCCTAGTTTGACATTATGGATGACCGCCTCTTTTATTCAAGGCCCTGATCTTAGCGCCCTTCTTCAGCTCGTGCTGGCAGCTTTCCATGATCCACGGAGCCGCGTTGACTTGAAAAAAGATAAAGCAGTCGAAACCATTGCTTCGAGCCTTCTTTCTTCATCCAACACCCCTTCCGCTGCGCGGCTGGCAGAGCTGATTTCCAATGAGGTTGTACCCTTTGACAGTCTTGTGAGCCATATTGTCAGGCGGATCCGTGAACGAAAAGCGATCATTTGGGATTCTCCTTTAGGCCCCAAAGTTGTCATGAGCGGCGTAAATGGCAGGCAGGGCGAGTTCTGGCTGAAAAGCCATGAGGGGGAGCAATCTGGTCCCGTAGTGAGTCTCAACGAAGCAGGTGAATTGGAGCAAGTGGTTGCCAAGGCTCTTAGAGAGCTTGGTGTGACCTCGGAGAGATCGGGCTCCTGGAAAGTTCGCGCGGATCTGGAAAGGTTGGGCAAACTCAGGTCATTGACCTTTAGCGTAAAATTACCTGAGAATTCTACCCCTCATTTAGAGCAAGCGGATTCGCGCATTAAATACACATCTATCGCCGCGCGGTTGGCTAGTATCAATGATGATATCCGTGAGCTGAGAAGAAATCTCAATGAGGCTGCTGATATTCTGGCGCCGGTAGTCGAGAATACCCCAAATTTTAAAAAACTTCATACTCAGATCACGGATATGCTGGCGAATGATTTGGAATCCGTTCAAGCGTGGACCGAGATGGGTGCGGATAGTCTGGATCGCACAGCTTTTCAGCAGGCTCTTGTTGCTCGCCGCACGGGACTTGTGGCGCGACTGCGTGCGCTACAGACCTGGGTCCATGGTTTTAAGGTAGGTGGTGATGAAGAAACTCGCTGGATGGGGGTAGAGTTGCTTGGCCATTTGCCAGACGAAGCGGATGCGCTGATCGATCGGTTTGAAAAAATCAGCGAATTATTTTATGAGGTTTTGACCCAGCTTAAGTTTGATATCAGGCCTTCTCAAGTTAGTTTGACAGTGAGGACCAGCGCAAAACAAACCTTGGGCCAGGTAATGGAAGCAGCCAGACAAACTCATGAATATAGAGCTCTGGCCGATAGATCCACGATCTTGAGCGAAAGCATAGGCAAAGCCACCGACCCTCAGGGTCGAGCGCTATACCAAAGCCGTTTCTTTTACGATGTACAGGCTCAGTTTCAAGGCAGCCCAGTAGAACCCAATTCGGATGAACTTAGCTATTGGCCGCCTGACTTTGATATGGAGGTGCCGGCTGGCACCAAGATTTCCATTATACTAGAAACGGGCGCGAGGCTGGCGGGGACGGCTTCGCCAGTTCAAAGTCCAAGGATGGAAGTTGAGAGGAAGCCTAGAATTCCTTCAATTTCTAAACTTTCATCTTTCAACTCAGGAAATGCCGCGAGGTTGGCTTCGTTCGATAATGGGGCATTTTATGAGGACTTGTTCAGTCTTGGTTTGGTCCCAAGAGCGACTAAAGATGCAAACATTATTGAGTTGACGCGCTTGGATGGAGAGCCCTTGGATCAAGCGGATGCGTTGGCCATTATCGATAATGGTCTCAACGCGCGGTATGATCTGCGCCTTGAAGGCTCCAACACCATAAAAGTTTCAGAGCAAAGGGTGGTCCGCCTCTGGGACCGCACCGGTAAAATTTATGATTCGCTTCAATGGGAGGTCAGTTCTGAGGTCTCAAACCTTGAGGTAAATTCAAAG
>CAZCDB010000045.1:0-12368 GCA_964497635.1 uncultured Planctomycetia bacterium
GAATTTCGCTACCTTAGGACCGTTATAGTTACGGCCGCCGTTTACTGGGGCTTCGGTTCAGAGCTTCTCCTTACGGATAACCCCTCGCTTTAACCTTCCAGTACCGGGCAGGTGTCACTCCCTATACGTCGTCTTATGATGCGACTTAGCAGAGAGATGTGTTTTTGCTAAACAGTCGCGGTGCCCATTTCACTGCGACCACACAAGGCTTTAACACCAAGTGTGGTACCCCTTCTTCCGAAGTTACGGGGCTAGATTGCAGAGTTCCTTAAGAACAGTTCTCTCGAGCGTCTTAGGACATTTATCCTTGTCTACCTGTGTCGGCTTGCGGTACGGTTACCTGTCCCACTCACTAATTGAGATTTTCTCGGCAGTCAGGATGCAGCAACTTCGTCGCGGCCTTAGCCTTGACTCGACATCGCCTTTTGCCAGTACCTTGCGGCACTGGGTACGGGCTTAAACGGGCACATCCAACAGCCCGATTGCTTTTCCCCCTGCGTCCCTCAAAAGTTGGAAACGCAAAACAGGTAGTATCCGAATATTAACGGATTGTCCATCATCTACGTCTTTCGACCTCGACTTAGGACCGACTAACCCTGGGCGGATTAACCTTCCCCAGGAAACCTTAGACTTTCGACGAACACGTTTTCCACGTGTTTTTTCGCTACTCATTCCGGCATAATCACTTCCACTTCGTCCAGCACTCCTTACGGTATGCCTTCATTCTGGTGTGGAACGCTCCTCTACCACTTAGTATCTTGCGATACTTAAATCCGCAGATTCGGTTATATGCTTGAGCCCCGATCATTGTCGGCGCGAAATCACAATCGACCAGTGAGCTGTTACGCACTCTTTAAATGATGGCTGCCTCTAAGCCAACATCCTGGTTGTTAACGCGATCTCACATCCTTTACCACTTAGCATATATTAGGGACCTTATCTGGCGGTCTGGGCTTTTTCCCTTTTGAGCACCAAGCTTAGCCCTGGTGTTCTGAGTCCCGGGATACATTTATCGGTATTCGGAGTTTCAAAGGGTTCGGTAGCCTGGTGGGGCCCCTAGCCCTGTGAGTACTCTACCCCCGATAAACAATTACCCGAGCCTATCCCTAAAGATATTTCGAGGAGAACCAGCTATTACTGAGTTTGATTAGCCTTTCACTCCGACCCACAGCTCATCACAGACCTTTTCAACGATCACGCGTTCGGGCCTCCACCTGATTTTACTCAGGCTTCACCCTGGCCATGGGTAGATCACTCAGCTTCGGGTCCAATCCATGATACTTAATCGCCCTAATTAGGACTCGCTTTCGCTTCGGCTTCGGACACAACATCCTTAACCTTGCATCAGAGATTGACTCGCCGGATCATTATGCAAAAGGCACGCAGTCACCCATTTACGACGCTTACGCTTCGTATATAGGGCTTCTACAGCTTGCAAGTTTGCGGTTTCAGGTACTATTTCACTCCCATTCCTGGGTTCTTTTCAACTTTCCCTCACGGTACTTGTGCACTATCGGTTGCTAGCTAGTATTTAGCCTTGGCCAGTGGACTGGCCGAATTCCATCCTGGTTTCTCGTGTCAGGATGTACTTGGGAACACTACTTTCAGATATTTACATTTCGCCTACAGGACTTTCACCTTGTATCGTCGCCTTTTCCAAAGCGTTCGACTATGTAAACATTTTGTAACTGAATGGCCTCACTACAATGAGACCGCGTAGCGCCCCGCAACACCGACTCAACAACGCTTGTAGGCTTGCATTGAATCGGTTTGGGCTCTTCCCTTTTCGCTCGCCGCTACTAAGGGAATATCTTCGGTTTCTTTTCCTCCGGGTACTGAGATGTTTCACTTCCCCGGGTATCGCTCCAACCACCTATGAATTCAGTGGAGGGTCCTACCGTATAAACAGTAGGGGGTTGCCCCATTCGGAAATCTTCGGATCAAAGTCTGTTTGCGACTCCCCGAAGCCTATCGCGGCTTACCACGTCCTTCATCGCCTGCTAACACCAAGTCATCCACCACAAACCCTACGTAGCTTGACCTTATGTTCTTATTCTCTAACTCGGCTCTTATTATTCCTTACGAAATAATTTGAGCGGTTTATTGAAGATTCGTCTTACCCTATGAAGTTGTCAAAGATCAACCTGCCATTAACTGGCAGAAAAATTGTGGACCTGAGCGGTCTCGAACCGCTGACCTCCTGCTTGCAAAGCAGGCGCTCTACCAGCTGAGCTACAGGCCCGAAGACTGGTGGGCCAAAGAGGAATTGCACCTCTGACCCCAGCGTTATCAGCACTGTGCTCTGCTAACTGAGCTATTGGCCCTAGCAATGAGAGACCTTGCCCTAATCCTAAAATTTAAAAGAATAACTAGTATCAAAAGTGCGCATCTGAAAAAGTGCAAGCACTCTAACAGACAAGTAATCAGGGTCGTCAATATTGGAATGTCAGCTCGAAGCTGTCCACTTCCAATTCTCCTTAGAAAGGAGGTGATCCAACCGCACCTTCCGGTACGGTTACCTTGTTACGACTTAGCCCTCCTCACTGGTCTTACCTTAAGCGCCTTCTTCCCTTGCGGGTTAGAGAGACGATTTCGGGTACTCCCAACTCAGGTGGCTTGACGGGCGGTGTGTACAAGACCCGGGAACGTATTCACGGTAGCGATGCTGATCTACCGTTACTAGCGATTCCGACTTCACGGGGGCGAGTTGCAGCCCCCGATCTGAACTGAGGCCGTCTTTTTGGGATTTGCTGGCTCTTGCGAGTTTGCAGCCCTTTGTAACGGCCATTGTAGCACGTGTGTAGCCCCAGACATAAGGGCCATACTGACTTGACGTCGTCTCCTCCTTCCTCCAGTTTATCACCGGCAGTCTCTCTAGAGTGCCCAGCTTTACCTGATGGCAACTAAAGACAAAGGTTGCGCTCGTTGCGGGACTTAACCCAACACTTCACAGCACGAGCTGACGACAGCCATGCAGCACCTGTGGAAAGGTCTCTTGCGAGAAGATGCACTTTCATGCACTGTCCTAACCATGTCAAGTCTGGGTAAGGTTCTTCGCGTAGCCTCGAATTAAACCACATGCTCCACCGCTTGTGCGGGTCCCCGTCAATTTCTTTGAGTTTCAGTCTTGCGACCGTACTCCCCAGGTGGTAGATTTAATGTGTTAACGTCGGCGCCGGGGGGATCGACACCCCCGATACCTAATCTACATCGTTTACGGCAAGGACTACCAGGGTATCTAATCCTGTTTGCTCCCCTTGCTTTCGCAGCTCAGCGTCAGTAATCGGCCAGTGAGGCGCCTTCGCCACTGGTGTTCCTCTCGATATCTACAGATTTCACCCTTACACCGAGAATTCCCCTCACCTCTCCGATACTCAAGTCATGTAGTTTCCAACGCAGTTCCAGGGTTGAGCCCTGGGATTTCACGTCAGACTTACAAAACAGCCTACCTGCCCTTTACACCCAATGAATCCGAACAACGCTTGCCACCTCTGTCTTACCGCGGCTGCTGGCACAGAGTTAGCCGTGGCTTCCTTTGGGGGTGATGTCAGCTTGCAAGCTCTTAACCTGCAAGGTTTCTTCCCCCCTGACAGCAGTTTACAACCCGAAGGCCTTCATCCTGCACGCGGCGTCGCATAGTCACCCTTTCGGGCATTGCTAAAGATCCTCGACTGCAGCCTCCCGTAGGAGTCTGGGCAGTGTCTCAGTCCCAATGTTGCTGATCGTCCTCTCAGACCAGCTACCCGTCAAAAGCCTTGGTGAGCCATTACCTCACCAACTAGCTGATAGGCCGCGCGCCCCTCCTTTAGTGCAAGCTCTTGCGAGCTAGCTTTGATTACCAGATGATGCCACCCGGTAATGTCATCGGGTATTAGCCTCTCTTTCGAGAGGTTATCCCCGTCTTAAGGGCAGGTTACGCACGTGTTACTAACCCTTCTGCCACTATCTCTTGCGAGATCGTTCGACTTGCATGCCTGAACCACGCCGCCAGCGTTCGTTCTGAGCCAGAATCAAACTCTCCAATTATATTAATAATTGTCGCTAAAGCCCGAAGGCCTTAACAATTGTTTGAGCTGACCTTCTTACTGGATTCCACGTATGCTCAAAAAAAATACGGAAATTCCGCACTTTTGATACTAGCTATTCAATTTTGAAAGAACAATTTCGTCTTTTAACTGCAGACGAATAAAATTTTTATACAAAAAAAGCTTCAGGCGACGCTTCTCGCTTCACCGTTAGCCGATAAATATAGTTTTTTTAGATCAAGCTGTCAAGATTCTTTTATGAGCGGTAGCGCTCAAGGCTTAAAGAATTCAACTGCAGAGTGTTGAGAATATACACTGGAGGGAGAACCCTGTCAACATCTATTTTGATTTATTTTTGGGCTAATTCATCCGTATAAATAACGGCCTTATTCTTGCCGGTGTGCTTGGCCTCGTAGAGCGCTTTATCGGCTCGTCCTATCAAAGTCTCAATGTCATTTTCACCGGGCCTTGCCTGGGTAATTCCAAGGCTGATGGTCATCGAAAAATCGCCCTTCTCATGACGAAAAACTTTCTGACTTAAAGCCGTCCGGATCTTATCGGCCACCCGGAGGGCGTCTTGCTCCGTGGCTCCGGGAAGCATCACGATAAATTCCTCTCCCCCATAACGTGCGGCTACGTCTAATGCACGACAAGTAGTTTTGATCACAGAAGCTATTTCTCGTAGCACCTGATCCCCCATCAAATGCCCATAGGTGTCATTTGTCTTTTTAAAATTATCGGCATCACTCATCAGAAGGCTCATGGAGCGATCATTCTGGCGTATCGCAAGGGTTGCTAATTCAGCTCGAAGCAGGAGCTTGAATTGCCCGATATTATAAAGTCCTGTCAGAGAGTCACGCGTGGCCATTTTTAAAAGCTTTGAACGCTCGATGGCAATGGACAACTGATTGTATAAGGTCATAGAAAAGTAAGTGATGAGGATTAAAAGTGTTGGATAAATCAAATTGATCCACCACCCTTGAAACGCAAATAAAACAGCGATCAGTAGCCAGTACCCCAAAAGAGTTAAGATCGTATAAAAAGCATTTCGAAAATAACTGGAGGAGGCAGTAACAAAAAACATCAAAACACCCAGAAAAAATAAAATGAGTGAGTTTTCAAAAAAATTAAATTGGCGGATAAATTTTTTCTCTAGCAAATTATTCAAAACACTCAAGTTTACACCCACGGCCGGATAGAGAGGCTCCAGAGGCGTAGGGCGTATATCAAAAAGACCGGAAGCGGTGGTGCCCACAAAACAAATTTTGTCTTTCAAAAGATTCGGGTTGATAAAAGGCTTTTCCCCTTTTTGAAACAAAGCGTAAGAGGAGATTAGGTCGACGTATGAAAAATGTGCGTAGGTTTGCGTCCAGCGACCGGGCCAGTTGATGACAAAGTTTCCTTTTCCATCCAAAGGAATCTTGAGGGGTCCATTTTTTGTCGGTATCTGGACAGAGCCCTTTTTAAAAACTACTTTCTGGGGGTCTGCCTCGTACGCATCAAGCGCCACAGAAACAGCTAGCTGAGGAATCGGCTGTCCTTGAACTTCCTGATACAGAGGGATGCGCCGCATCACTCCATCTTCATCGGGAATTAAGTTGATATGTCCACCCCCTCGTGCATATTTGGAAAATATTGGGAGCGACTCCAAGAGATACTGAAGACCTGAGGCGGGTTCCAACTCGATCACTTGAGCCAAAAAAACATGGCCATTATTTCGAATGGCTTCCGAAAAAATCTGATCGCTTTTTTCTTGGCTTTTTTCGCTAAAAATGACATCAAAGACAACAGCCTTCGCACCCCAATTTTTTAAAATAGTGACCAAGGAGGCGTGCCAATCCCGATCCCAAGGCCATCGGCCTATCTTGGCAATGCTATCGTCAGAAATTTCGATCACAACAATATCGCTTTGCGTAGGTCTATCACCGCGCAGCAAACAACGATAGTCGTAGGTAACTAATTCAAAGCGATTGAGTGTCTGAAAACAAGACAGGAGAAAAATAAATAAAAATACGCCAAAAGCAATAGAGGCGCGAACGGGGGCCGCCGTTGTCCACTGAAAACTTTCAATATTTACCTTAGGGAGATCAAACTTCACACAGGCTCCTCAATCGGCTGTCCATGTTTACTGAGCTTTCACCAAATAATGGGTACAATGGAAGCCCCTATTTTGGCCAAATCCAAGGCGTGACGACGCGGCATAGTCGTAACTATGCCAAGGAGGAACAACGCCGGAGTTGGCCAAAAGAGGGGCTTCCCCTTCGGGGCCGGACGATTTCGGGCTACGACTTCGTCGCTCGCTCGTCGACGTAGTTATCACTACGTCTCCTCCTTGCTTCTTGTCTGGCTCCAAAATCATCTCGGCCATTGTACCCATTATTTGGTGAAAACTCAGTATCTATGATACAAAAAAAGAGCAACCAAGGATTGCTCTTTTTTTAATAAATAATAAACCGTTGATTATTTAGCGACGGAAACCTCAAACGTCGTCCCGCGAATCCCAACAATCGAGGTGGGTGTTTTTACCTCAAAACGGGACTCCCCGACAAGCTTCTCAGCTTTCACAAGAACAGCTCCAAGCGACACATCCAAAAGCGTTGTGTCAATAGCCGCCTCATTGTGCTGAAATGTCTTAAAGACAAACTCACTGGCTGGACGCACAACAATTTCGGCTGTTTTTGCCGCTCCTTTAAGCTCCATGATGACTTCCGAGTTTTTGGCAGTCTTGACAGCATCTCCCTCGGACAATATCATTCCTGGGTCCAGCTTATTCCATCCAGAATCTCCAGCCTTCCTAAACTCTGCGGGCCCGCTCATCTTAATGACGTTGGCTTGGCTCGCTGCTGCAAATGCTGAACTGGAAACCAGTAGAGCCGCTAGCGCAATCACTCCCACTTTTAACCCGCTCATGTAGATCTTCATAGGTCCCTCTCCGCATAAATAATTATAATTGCTTAATCCTGATCAAATAATACCCTATTTTGATAAAAATTACAAGATTACAATTAAAATTATTTAAATATTTGTTCGATTAATAAATTAAAGGTCGCCAATCCAAATAATATTGGAACTCCAGGACCTTCGAACTACCTCATAAAATTTTTTGTCGGCAGTTACCAAAGAATAGTTCCTGCCAATTGCCAGAGCAAGATATAAAGCGTCATAGACAGCAATATGGTTTGACGTGCCAAATTCCAAGCCGCAGGAAGCAAGGTCTTGGCCTCATAAGTTTGAAGGGGGAAACGAAGAAAGTCTTTGACGATGTCATTGGCATCCTCTGCGGCGATCTCATTTTGGCGGGCTTTCTTCCCCAGCACGCGCCAAGCTCTACCTAAATAAGATCGGACGCCAAAAGGTCTTTGCGTGACTTTAGGATCTTTTCAGCAACTTGAGAATGAATCTCAGGCAGGAACCACTTCACTGCAATGCTAGCGTCCACCACCAAAGACGTCAACGATCTCTATCCTCACGGATTAAGTCTGCGTTATCGCTGTGCTTCCCGCCAGAGAGCTTCTTTTTCCAGTTCGTCGAAACCGCCTGCGCTTCTTTGGATAAAAATGAAACAGCTTCCACCAAAATCGCCTTCACCTCACCCTGAAGCGAACGCCCGTGACGCTTGGCCGTCGCCTTGAGACGGCTCACCACCTGTCTGTCTAAACCTCGGACAAGAATATCAGACATTGAAGTCTCCTCCATATGATATCAAACTGATATCATATGGAAAGACATCGGTAAAGAGGTAGGTTGTATAGGCATAGCAACGGCCCTGTCTTTAAGTAGTCCGTTCTCAGTCGCCCACCGCAGTGTCAGGCTAATAAACTGGTAAACTATTGCACCCTTTTGGGGCAAAACAGATTCAGTCTTGTTTTTGTGAATTAATACGCAAGGTCCGGAAAAAAGATCCGCCAATGAAGTACCATTGAATCCCGCCAAAGATTATAAAAATATAGAAAGAGGTCCAGGCGCCACCCATTGGATTGGCGCCTGTTAACATTAAAATTCCCATCACGCTATCTACTATGATAGCCCCAAAATCAATGATCGCCCAAGATAGATCTCCATTATAAATAGGAGTGTGTAATGAGCTGCGTGGCACAAGAAAACAAATAAGTGTGTGAAGACCAAAAAAACAAAAACCTACAAAATGATTGAACTTTTTACCCACGATTGAATGAGCTTCGATTTTTTCACCTGGCGACACAGGAGCAAGCTTCTGAGAATCTTGCAGGCAGATCCTCCAACTATCATCATACACCTTTGCACATTTTGGACATCTTTTCATGGAATTTTCCGTTTTACTGACTTTCCATTGGGCGCCAAGGCCTCGCTCTATGGGAATATGTTAGAATTTTATGTTTTCTGTCAAAATACTCAGCGTCTCACACCAGCTTAACAAACTTCTTCTTTCCCGCCTTAATTAGACTCCCCTTGCCTGTCGGGACCTTCAAGTTAAAGTCGGAAACTTTTTGGCCGTCCACGGAGACGGCGCCTTGCTCAATCAATCGTCTTGCTTCGCTCGTGGAGGCTGAGGCTCCAGCGCGCTTGAGGAGGTCCACAATCCAGATCTCCTTTTCCTCTATTTTTAATTCCTCAGGGTGTTCCGGGTTTTCTTTGTTGGAGAAGACACGCTTGAATTCGGCGGCTTCGGCTTCGCCGGCTTCTTTGCCGTGCAAAAACTCTGTCAGGAGTTTGGCTAGCTTAACTTTGGCGTCTCTGGGGTGTGCCGAAGTGTCCAATTTTTCGTTGGTTAGAAGATCGTAGTAGGTTTTCATCAAGGTATCTGGAATCGACATGGCTTTTCCAAATACATCTTTTGGGGAATCCATCACGCCGATATAATTGCCTAGCGATTTGGACATTTTTTGGGTACCGTCAAGACCTACCAAAAGCGGCAAGGTCATCACCACCTGTGGCTTCTGGCCAAAAGATTTTTGGAGTTGGCGACCCATCAACAGATTGAACTTTTGATCAGTCCCTCCAAGCTCAATATCAGCTTTTACTTCAACGGAGTCATAACCCTGAAATAGCGGGTACAAAAACTCGCGGATACTTAAAGGCTGATTTTCTTTCATCCGTTTTTCAAAATCATCGCGCTCCAACACACGTGCAACCATTGCCAGCGAGGCGATATTCCCTACGAAATTATCGAGAGGCATTTTGCTAAGCCATGCGCTATTGTGAACAATCTCAATTTTCTTTGGATCTTTATCGAGAATTTTGAAAGCCTGGTTTTGATAAGTCTTGGCGTTCTTCTCCACCTCTTCTTTGGAGAGCGCGGGGCGTGTGGTGGTCTTGCCGGTGGGATCACCAATCATCGCGGTGAAATCACCGATCAGAAGCACCACCTTGTGACCGAGGTCCTGGAATTGCCGAAGCTTCCTCAAAAGCACCGTGTGGCCCAGATGGATATCGGGGGCGCTGGGATCAAAACCCGCTTTGATTCTTAGCGGCTTTCCGGTTTTTTGTGCTTCTTCTAAGCGTAAAAAAAGATCTCCTTCGTCAATCACGTCGACCGTGTTTTGGAGAAGAAGATCTAGTTGTTCTTTCAAGCTTAAGGTGTTCATACCTTTACCGGACCAGGTCCCGCACCCGCGAAAAACGAGGACGGGACCAGGTCCGAGGACACTGTTACTGCGCGATCCCTTTGGTGCTCAGAGCGATCTTCCTTGCGGGAATATCGATCTTGAGGATGCGAGCATTCACCTTTTTGCCGGCGGGGAATGTCGTTTCCAAAAGCTGGGGTGTCGCAAGATCGGTCTCGGAGATATGAAGCAATCCCTCGACGTCCTTCTCAATCTCAACAAACACACCGAAACTGGCAACTTTTGTTACAACTCCCATGACGTTGGCGCCCGTGGTCAACTTCGCAGCGACCTCATCCCAAGGATCCGCGGAAAGCTGTTTTAAGCCCAGCGATAGCTTACGGTTGATCTGATCAACCATCAGCACCATCGCCTCTACTTCCTGGCCTTTTTTGAGCACATCCTTCGGATGAGCTACTTTTTTGGTCCAAGAAATATCAGAGACGTGAATCAAGCCATCGATCCCTTCTTCAAGCTCCACAAAAGCGCCAAACTCTGTAAGATTTCTCACAGTGCCTTTGACCGTTTTGCGGACGGGATAACGCTCTTCAACACCCACCCAAGGATTGGACTCGGTCTGCTTGATACCCAAGGATATCTTCTCATGCTCTTTATCGAGATTAAGAACCATCACATCCACCGGATCACCCGTCTTAAATACTTCGGCGGGGTTGGTGATGCGCTTGGACCAGGAAATCTCGGAAACGTGGACCAGGCCTTCGATGCCGCGCTCAAGCTCAACAAATACGCCGTAAGGCACCACGTTGACGACTTTTCCTTTGACCTTGGAGCCGATCGGAAACTTCTGATCAACGCCCATCCAAGGGTTGGCTTCTTTTTGCTTTAAGCCCAATGAGACTTTCATGCTGTCCTTATCAAAGGAGAGAATTTTCACATCAATCTTATCGCCGACTTTGACAAGCTCCGACGGGTGATTGATGCGGCCCCAGCTCATATCCGTGATATGTAGAAGTCCGTCAATTCCTCCAAGATTAATAAACACACCGAAGTCGGTGATGTTTTTGACGACACCCTTACGTACAGAACCCACTTCGAGCTCTTCGAGGATCTTGGCTTTGGATTCCTGCTTCTCTTTCTCCAAAAGATCCTTGCGAGAGACAATGATATTTTTGCGGGAGGGATTCACTTTCACAATCTTGACTGGAAACGCCTGACCCAAAAGCGAGTTCAGACTTCCAAAACCCTTCAAGAAAGCAAGAGACGCCGGCAAGAAAGCTTCCACACCGATATCCACCATGAGACCGCCCTTGACCTTGCGGACCACACGACCTTCGACGGTATCGCCTTCTTTGGACTGCTCAACCACGCGGTCCCAACCCTGGCTCTTTTCGGCTTTCTTGCGCGAAAGCACGATACGGCCATGCTCGTTTTCGGTCTGCTCGAGAAGTACTTCTACCTCGTCGCCGATTTTGAGCGCTTTTAAATTATCAAACTCATAAGAAGGAATGATGCCTTCGGATTTATATCCGACATCGACAATCACTTCCTTGGGGGTAATATTGGTAATAATCCCCTTGATGACATTTCCTTCGCCCAGACTCTGAAATGTCTTCTCATAGTCAATTGCCACGGACGATCCTTGTGACAATTCCTCAGTCTCATCACTACTAAACAACCTTACGATTCCTAACGTCATACTTCCTCCTTACCCGATACTGCATAGAGCACCGGATTTTCCGGAAACGACGATCGCAGACAGACAGGTTAAGCGAACTATCGTTTTTTGCCCGGAACAAAATTTACTTTACCGGACCAGGTCCGGTGGGCCCAACTACATTTGCGGACCTGGTCCGCTGAGCACTATCTACTTCCGCCTTAATTTGCACGATCCGCGCCATAATCTCACGACTGATCGCGCCATACGGGTCCTGCGAGTCCATCAAACTTGTTTCTTCAGCCGGAACAAACGGCTTTCCGTAATAAACTTGAACCGGCGTGGCCTTGATTTTTTTTGCGCCTTTGGGATAAGCTTCAAAGGACCCCGCGACGTAAACAGGCACCACCACGCATCGGCTTTTGGCCGCCAAAAATCCTATCCCGCTTTCAGGCTCTTTAAATGTCCCCGTTTCGGAACGAGTGCCCTCTGGAAAAACCACAACACATCGACCCGCCTTCAAAAGTCGGATCAAGTCCCGGATGCTTTTAAGATCATCCTTCTCGCTTTTGATGGGGTAAGCTCCGATTCCGCGCAAAACCACCCCGACAAAAAAATTTTTAAATAGATACTCTTTAGCCAAAAATGTCACTCGCCGCTTCAGCGAAATCCCCAGGATCGGTGGATCAATGTAGCTGGCGTGATTGGGTGCCAAAATCACCCCACGAGAATCCGTCTCGGACGGGACTCTTTCCGCGCCAAAATAGCGGAAACGAAATAAAATCCTATAAGTAATAAAAAGAACAACGCGGATTAAACGGTAAAAAAGGCTGGAACCTTTGTATTCGCTCATTGCCGGATTAGAGCCAAGATTTTATCAACGGTTTCCTCGATTGTCAATGAGGAGGTATCCAGCCGGATCGCGTCTTTGGCTCGTCTCAGGGGGCCCTCTTTTCTCTGGGTGTCCGACCTATCTCTGATTTTTTGGTCTTTTAATATCTGCGCTAGAGTCGCTTTCTTGCCAGCGGCACGAAGCTCTCGGACGCGACGTAGCGCGCGGATTCTGGGGTTGGCCACAAAGAAAAATTTAAAATCCGCCTTGGGAAAAACTTTGGTCCCAATATCGCGCCCCTCCATCACCCCACC
>CAZCDB010000046.1:0-11407 GCA_964497635.1 uncultured Planctomycetia bacterium
CTGCTCTTTGACCGCGTCCCTGACTTGGAGAGCGGATTTAAGGGGTAGATCGACTAGTTTAATCATATCCCTTGTGACTTTGGGGCTGAGTTGTTTGGGTAGGGCGCTGAAAATATGCGAGAGGTTCTCTGAATCCAGAGGAAGCTTAAGATCTCTTATCTTGACCACCAGATCAATCAGTCTGTCTTCAGGCTCTGCTTTCTGAAAGTCCTCTGAGTCAAGATAGGTTTGTACTTGTTTATCATGGATAGAGACAAGCACACCAACATAAGAAACTAATGACAGAGAAACTATCGGTAATTTTCTCCTCCCTCTTTCTTGTAAATATTCATTAAGTTCGCCGACAAATAATCTTAAACTCTTTGTGCCTAGACTGAAATCATTCCTAATTGCATATCGGATCAAAGGAAGAATGGCGTTGTCTGGATCTTGAGTTAATAGCGCCATTAAATTTGTATCGCTGGCCATGTTTGAAACACTTTGCTCTCTATCTTCTTTTTTACCACTCGAATTATTATCATTTAGCCATTTTAAAATCTCCGCCGAGCTTTTTTCATTGTCAGGAAATAGAATGTTTTGAAGAGCGCTTTCCTGATTGTTGAAAATCTCGTAGACGTCAGAGGTCTTCTTTTTAGCCAACCGTGCGCCACGAGGTTCAGAGACAGCCCTTCTTTCCAGTTCTCTGGCAATGTCGGAAACCATCACGGTTTGATCCAATAAGTTGGGATCGTCAACAGCGTTGAATGGTTGACGTGAATGAAGTTTTAATTTGTTGGCTGCATCCACCGATCGACGGGTTAAGTGAACGGAAGCGGTGGAAGCGGAGGTTTTTCCATCCCACTCACGCCGATTGTACTGCCGGACTGAAAATAGCCAATTTTCATCTCCGATGGGAAGACGATAGATAAAATGCTGCGCGCCGCCTGTCAATTTTCTACTAGCACTCACCCGATAAATTTTATTGGCGTTTTTTGCTACCCAAAGAGCTTCTTCACGCGATACGCTTTGAGTCCTCTCAGATCCAAGTTCTGCCAATCGCTCCTGAATCCCCTTCTCGAGCGCGGCAATGTGACCCGCTAACCGATGAGTTGAGCGAGCCCCATCTGCCAACCGTGCGGCGGTCACTTTGGAGCCAGCATCTTGAGATTCCTCAAATTTTGTCGTGTAGTTTTCAAAAGACTGGACAGCTGCTTCTAGTCCTGGGCCGTGTACTCCATAATCATTGTTCAGGCTATCGAGAACTGAAACCCTCCTCATATCATCCAAGATGGACCGCAAATACCCAATATCGTTGACCAGCATGCGGTAGATTCCAAAGGTGGTTCCGGGATTTCTGAAGTCCACCACGGCAAAAACAGATTTCATTCTTGCTTCCATCGATCGAAGCTCTCCTCCTACTCCACCAGAACGCAGTTCCCTTTGCTCGAAACGCCGAGCGCGCTCTGAGATTTTCTCAAGGCCCTCTTCCAAAAACCCCTTCAGCTCCTCATCAATACGCTCTCCTTCCGGCGAAGCGGCATACCTTTGAGCATTTTTCCATGCGGGCAAATAACGCTGGACGTCTTCATCATTTCTTCTTTTGAGCGCGGGAATATAAATCTCATGTAAAAATTTGGGGACATCCTCCAGCGACCCCTGCCGAGATCTCTCCTCTTTCCAAACCTCTCCTAGGACTAGAGTTCCAAGGCCAAAGATGGGTTTATAATTGATCAGTGTTTCCCTGGCTGGAGGATTGAAGCCGGATAGCACTTGACGTCCACTCGTAGGTTCTGCGGCAAAACCTACGATATTGTACAACCCTCCCCAGAGGGGATCACTTGCATCATCGCCCACAGCCCTTTCAAAAAACTCAATGGCCCTACGATCCTCCTCGGACATCGGATCTATGTCTGGATTTAGGGAGTCTAAGGGGGCCACAGCCGGGAGTCGGTTCAATTCCCCATGGAATGTTTGAGCGAAAGAAAAAGCCGCACGATAATTAGTAGAGGTTGGTAATTCGTCAAAGAGAAGTTGATTTTTCGATAGTTCTCTAAGAAGATCCTGGGAAAAAGCAAGAACACGGCTCCTAGCCTCCTGATGGATAAAATGATTGTCTCGACTAGGATCTATCAGAAAAATTAAAAGCTTTCTAAGCGTGTCAATCCTAAGCAGTGGGCCCGATACCGCATTAAAACGATTGATATTTTGTGGATCTGGATCTTCGGGTGCCCAGCCGACATTCATTACCAACGACGCCTGAATAGGTGCGAGAAGACTCTTTAATTTTTGGAGATCTGTCATCAGCTTTTCATGAGAGGGTGGAGCTTCGGTAGCGCGAGAAAGAGGCCTGGCTTTCGGGAAAACTTGAGTAGGTTGTGCTACTCTCTTAAATATTTTCTGATTTGGCCCAGAGGACGCCGCTTGTCTTCGGATTCGCTCAAGTGGTGATAATTTAGGGGGTTTTGGTTTTTTAGTCCTCCCACCCGTCATTGGACGGCTTTCGCCCTTTTTAGCTGCTTCTGATCTCTGCCGAGCTTCTTCCAAGGCCTTCGCTGTCTTGTGTTCCTCCCCTGTCAAAAGTTTAGGTAACGCGTCTCCCAAAATCTGCTCCATCTTAGATCGATCCACAAAACGATAAATGTTGCGAATGGGTCCGTCCAGACGAAAGCGCCCGTTTTCAACAAGAGTCCCAATACTACTTAGTTCATCTGAGGAAGGGGTCTTTCCTTGCGAAAATCCAGGTGCTGTGAAAGCCCTGGGCAGTTCTTCTGTCTGTGTCCGTAACTGATAAGAAAAGTTTAATTCTGTCACAGCCTCCACGCCGGACACCAAAGTCACAGGGGTTGAAAATTTGAGTGTTAGGTTTTTGTTATGAATCGTGGCACTCAAACCTCTGGCACTCCGAATCTTGTAATTCAAAAGTAAGGGTGTGATTTGATCTTCAAACCCCATCACCTGCAAATCCAACGCCTGCGCTTCAGTCACATTGACCAAAGTTAGCAAAGTCGGTTCTTCAAAATTTAAACCACTCAAATAGTCAATCATCTCGACTTGAGGACCCACTTGAGAAAGATCCACCACACGAGTCGCCGGTGTTTCCCCCGCCAACCCATTCGACTCGCTCCGCTCGCTCAGGGCAAGCCGCGCCCCACGTATAATTTGCAAGTACCTCGCCGCGGCGTAGGCTACTTTTAAATAGGGCTGGATAGACTCTTTCTTTAATCGTCGTCTCAAAGAATCAAAATCTTTAATTCTAAG
Organism: uncultured Planctomycetia bacterium; assembly: GCA_964497635.1. GTDB lineage: Bacteria > Omnitrophota > Gorgyraeia > 2-02-FULL-51-18 > 2-02-FULL-51-18 > CAMDWQ01. The sequence goes on from CAZCDB010000046.1 coordinate 3,238, forward strand.
ATAAACAGGGACATCGTCAGACACCATCTGACCCTCGACATCGCGATAAAAATATTCAAAGGGCCCGAGAAAATGCCATAAAGACAATCCCCGAATAAAAGGCTCATCATCTGTCTGAGCCCTGCTAAAACGCGCTTCCCAACCCCCATCATCTGTCCGCATAGGCCAACGCCACCGGATCAATTCTCGAGTGATCCATTGATTCAGCTCTTGCGCTGACATGGCATCCACTTCCGCGATCATCGAAGAGTAGTCTCTGCGAATTTCGGGCAGACGCGCGTAAAAATCAATCATCCCTCGGACGGCAACAGGGCTCACAGAACTTTGCGAAAGCTCATTGTTCTCGGACAGCCACTGTTTGATCCATCCAATCGATGGACCTGACCAAGCAGGGTCCTTAAACCTTGCCTCCAAAAAGTCAAAACTTCTTGAATCTTCCGAATAGGCATAAAACATCTGCTCTCTCAGATCAAACCAAGATCTTCTTCTTGTCTCCTGCTTAAATGTTCTTATTTTCTCTAAAGCGACTACGAGATCGGCCACAAAAAATCGATGCATGTCATTGATTAGGGCGGCTTTTTCGTGATAATTCTTTCCTTCGGGTCCCGAGGGAGAGTGATAGCCAGCCAACTGAAAAGCCGCCAAAAACGTATCGATCACCCGCCTCATCTCATCACTGGCCTCTCCCGTTTCCTTAAATTTAGCCTGCCAATCAGAAAGATGGTGGAATAAAGACTCATATTGCAAAAATAACGCGACAGAATAAGCGGCGCTGATCTTTTTGTTATAAGATTTTTTTCTTGCGTAGGCTCTGTACAATCTCGATAAATGCTCGATTTTCTTTATCGTCTCCGGCGCATAAGTTCTGCCAAAAAGCAAAGCGATCGAGAAAAAAGGTTTCTCAGAAATATTTTCTTCTATAAATTGACCAATCTCTTTAGGGATCCGGTCATATGGTAAGTCAGGCACACTGGGTACTTTGGCCAACCGCGCGCCAGAGCCATCCTTATCTTTTGGTGCTGGGGAATCGGCAGGAACATGAATGACACCTGACCCAGCCCTTCTTTTTGCTTCCTTCAATTGCCTTGTTAAAGTGTCAGCGGTCCTCTCAAAATCGTCAATAACTTCATCAAAATATCGTTCTTGCCCCGCTCTCTTAGCAATGGCAGGTCCAACCGGGTGCTGAAGCTGATAAAACCCGCCATCGCTCCCGCTAAAAACCCCTTTACTTAATAATCTCGATCTTTTCTCTAATAAATCGTGCTGCTCTCCCGAAGTCAACACCAATCTACGCGCTGCTTCATTAGCCTGGAGAAGTTTTTTCAATTCAATTTCGATTTGAAGCGGGTCTGTAATGAGTCGCGTAGGAAATACGATCTTGGGAAGCGCCGTTATCGGCGGACGACTCGGATCACTCATCTGTAATAGCTCATTGTTAAATTTAAGGATTCTTTGCTCTTCCTCAAGCGCATCATCATCTGGAGCCCAGAGCATCCCTCCCCAGCCATATCGCTCCTGTAACATCGCCTGCTCAAAAGGAGACTTAAATACCGGAAAATACCCCGGACGCTCATAGATCATCTTTTGCTCACCGGTGTTGGGGTTTACAACCTCCCCTGAAGACCTAGAACCAACACCTGGCGCAGGATCATATATGTAGCTACTCGCACCAAAAGTACCTGTAAAATGAAAATATTTTGTGGGGGCGTAAGAAACTTGCAGGCGGTGTTTGTAATCTTTTGGGTCTGGACGGCTATGGGTAACCACGGAATTTTTGACGTCAAGGGTTGGTATGAGAACTAAAAATGAGCCGGGTCGCACAAACCTTTCATCCATCCCTTGAAAAAGCAAAACATCGTGCCAGCCGTCGTCCTTATCCGGATCTTGAGGTAATTCCTTATAAATCGTAGTAGAGAAGTCCCCTGTTCCTCGACTGCGGCTCCCGATCTCTCTTTGTCTCGACTGAAGCCTTGCAAAGTCTTCAGGAGATAAACGATGAAATGCCTGTGAGTAAAATGCCTGGTCCGGATCCAAATAGTTAACAATGGCAGCATAAAGGTTGGGATTGGTGTCTTTTACAGAACTGGGATACGCTTCGAATTTATATTGCCTCAGGTCTGCGCCCCTGCTCTCAACACCTGTCCGACGAACACCAATCACATCGGTAAAATCTTTATTTGCCAAAACATAGTCATAGAAACGGGAGTAAGCTCGATGATGTTGAGTGTCCACGAATACCAAGCCACTTCCTTGGTTATTCATAGCATCCAAGGCTCCCGGAGGTAGATCTGCGGCTGTGAGAGGCCGCTCTTTTCCATTTTCAGTCACCGTGGTTATGACATTGCCGTTGGATAAATCCACGTAGAAAAACTCATCTCGGTGAAGTTGAGGTTGATCTTTGTATGTTTGAAATAATCGGAAAAGCTGGGTATGCCCAGCCGCGTGTAAATCGTAAAACTGTTGTTCCAAGGTTTGAGCAGATCCTATGTCTTTCTCGGTTGTCGACGGATCAACCTCACGCCTATTGGGCTCTGCCCCACCCAAAGCAATAGCTCGATCATCGGCCCTGACATACTTACGCACGGTTCCCCATGGCCCAATCCTTGCCTCCGGCACGGAGTACAGGCTCATCGAAACCATCAGAACATATTTTCTCAAAAAATAATCTTCGCCTTTTTTAGCATCGGCCAGCGCCTGACTCTCCTTGACCAGCTCATCAACCGACAGACTCATCGAACCAATGGAATCTGCCGCTTCAGGATACTGCGTTCTCAATTCCTTCAACCGGGTTTCAATCACACCCCGCCACTGATCTTCGGTAGTGGCTATATCGCTTGCATTGCCGCTGACTCCCAGCACTCTTGTTGCGAAGTCGCTAAGAATTTTAATCGTTTCTTTACGATCCGGAGCCGGCTTGACTACTGGGGCGGGAGAAGCTGGGACAGGAGAAGAAGGAGCGCCCAAGGAAGCATCTAACTCTTTTTGAAGTTGAGCAATATGTTCTTTGGCGATGTCTCTAAGCTCCTTCTCCCGCTGTTGAAAAGGCTTGCGAATCGTCTCCATTTGGCGCTCCCACTCTAGCTCACGATCCTCATCAGCGCGAGTGTCCCGAACAGACTTACCTATTGCAAAAGGATTTGTGGCGTGTTTCGACCTGGCTTTATTTCTTGCTTGTATGATTGGCCGCAACGCTTCTGCCTTTTGATCCTCTATTTCATAAAGCGCTTTTTTAATGTCTGGAGGAAGCCAACCGCTTGGAATCTCTCCATACCTTGTGTCTCTCTCAAATTTTTCGAAATCACGGCGTATCTCATTATACCTAGAAGCATCTATATCAATCCTTGCCGCTTCAGATGCAAATTGGTTGTAAATCCTCTTTTCCTGCTCTTCTCTCTCTGCGTCACGCCTTTGCTTTGCCATGGTTTCTTCATAAGAAGCATAGGGTCTTAAAACGTCCCGCTTTCTAGCGTTCCGGATGGGCTCAAGCGCAATATCTCTTCTACGTTCAATCTCTGTTAGTTTGCTTCGCATCTCAGGAGTGTACCCCTTACTATCCCGACGAGAATCAACAGGAGGAATACTCAACTTCCATAAATTCGAGGCCGGTTTCGCAAACTCCGAAGGGAGCGGAAACATCACACGCGGCTGGACGTATCCGGCGGGCTCTCCAGGCGAAATAAGTGCTTGGTCTTGGCTCGAAGCCGGTGCAGGAATCAGCGAGGAGAGTCCAAGCCACGCAACCAAGGCTGATTTGGCTCGACGAACCCAGGAGGCCAACCGTGCACCCGCCCCTTGACCGCTTAAGGCTTGGGAAGTTTTTTCCAGAGCTTCTGACAGCCCATCAATTTTCCCCATGCCCTCCCTCTCATCGAAGCTATCCATATGAAGGCGCGCTACTTTTTTCTTCCAAGCTTCCTCCTGCTGAATTCTAGTTTCAAAATAGGTTTTAAGCGCCCGAAGAGCCGCAATCCCCCACGCTTCTTCCTTGGCAAACAAAGCACTATTTTCAAGAAAATCAATCGCACGACGATCCATCTGATCATAAATTTTTAGAGTCGAGCGAACCGCTTCCAAAGCTGACGAGGATTTTTGAGCTTGTGAAAGACTTTGGTTTAGAGAAAAAGAGGGTAAGTTTCCAAAAGTAACAACTGATTTTAAGCTTTGCAGCGTCTTTTTCAGCGCCGGCGCATCTTTAAAATAAAGCTGTAGCCGACGAAGGTCTTCTTCGATAAGACGGAGTCGCTTAAGTCTTGATGACTCTCCAAAAAACCGCTCATAGATTTCTTTGATCGATCTTACGACCACGGCTTGTAAGATCTCTCGATAAAGAACCGACAAGGCCGTAGTCATAGCGGCTAAAATGACTTGGAGTAAAGGCCCTTTATCTTTCTCTTCCACTTCTTTTGGTTGGGGCGGGATTGGTTGGGTATTTCTAGCGGGAGGAATTTGTCTTTCAAACTCGATTATCTCCTCGAGCTCCCGCTCTTGCGGTGACAGCTCTTCCGTCACCGTTGGAGCTGACACCGGTAATCTTTCTTGAGCCACAACAGAAGAGGGAGAGGCTACCGCTCCAAAAAAAGCTAAGCCAGACAAAGCGACTCCGACTCTTAAAGCACTTGAAAATCTCTCTCTCAAAGAAGCTCTGCGCGCCGCCGCGGATGGGATGCGGATGTAATGCTCCTCCAAGCTTTTGGAAATGACCTTTTCTTGAGATCCCAAAAGTAAAGCCTCGTAACGAGCCTGATTGGTCTCCTGCGTTACCTTGGGAGCAAGCACCACATAAGAATACCCTTCTTTTTGCAGAAGCTCTTTTAGATGCTGGGTGTGATAACCCCCGGCAATGAGAAAAGCTGTTTTTTCTTTGGTTTGGGCCAAAGTAGAAGAAGTATTTTTTAGAAAAACTTCATCGCGGCGGTCCACCGACCCATAAAATTTTTTAAGCGAGTGGGCGCCCGCTTCCAGATCATTTTGAGTCGGGATCGCGTCATGAAAATAACCCGCGTCAAAAAGCCGGCGATTAATAAACGCTAGACAAGGCTGGGTGAGAAAATCTTTTTCACTTTCCAAGAAAAGTTTAAATTCCCGAGAAGTCATCTGGATATTGTAGGCTTTGTTTAAAAGCTTAAGATAACGGTCGATGGAATGGACCAAAAGCGCTTCGCCTGGAATCATAGAGACATAAATTTTCTCCTCGGCCTCTTCCAGATCCTCCAAAACCTTTTCCAGATCGATCTCAGAAAACTCATTTAAGCAAGCTTCATAAGCCATAAGATTGGGATAGGCGCCAAGAGAGAGATTTTTTTCTTGGGCGGCCTTCAAAATATTTTTTAGGAAAAAAAGTTGGGAGGCTCGTGAATTTTTCACCTGTCCCAAATCCTCAAGCCTCCATTCTCTATTTTTTAATTTTTCAATCAGCGCCGCCTGCTCCAAATTGGCTTGAGAAAAATCAATACGATCTTCTTTTTCTTTTAAAAGAGCAAGTTTTTGCAAGCGTGGGTAAGCCCCTAGATCAAATTTGGTTTTCTCTGCGAGCCTTAAAAACTTTTCAAAAATAGGATCCTCCTCGCTAGACTCCTGATTTTTACGTCCAGCTTCGTACTCCAGAAGTTCTTTTGGGTAGTATTTTTTCTTAAGCTTTTCCAGAGCTGCGACGATCCGTGACAGGTAGGCTAGAGTTTTTTCTCTGGCGCGGGCCAAGTCCGCGTAAGCATTGACACTTTCCTGATACAACTTAGCATCTTCAATCCCCACCAGCGTCATCGGCAGCCGAGAAGTAAGATTGAGATATTCTTCCCCCGCAATCTGCCCCTCCATGAGAAGTGTTTTACAAACTCGCGGACCCTTCACAGGATCCAAAGCGTCCCGAAGCTCATTCAGCGTGCTATCTCCAAAACCTCCCTCCACGAACACGGTTCGGGCCCCGTATTCCCCCATTAAAACTTCCAGTGTTTTGGCGGAATTCATCTGGCCGGAATAGTTGCAGTGGGCGTCTTGCAAATGAATGATGAGAGGTTTTTCGGGAAGACCCTGATGGAATTCCTTTAGGTTGCAAAAATCTAGAGGCGCCTTAAAAGCAGTCAAATCCTGTCGGATAAGGTTTGTTGGTAAAGCTATTTGGGCAGACCAAGCCATGTCGTTGATAAAAAATCCAACGAGTAAAAAAAAGGCGATTGGTCTTAGAAAAAAACTTTTTTTATAGGACATGAAAACTCCTCAAAAAAATACCCCCAAAACACTCTGGATTCATAAGGATAATTAAGTTTACACGTCAAAGCAGGTGAATACAATACAGTGTATTCTATAATTATAATCTATTAACATAGTATAATTCTGTAAGAATTTATTAAAAATAAATATTACTTTGGGCTTTTGCACGTGCTAGAATAGTTGCGTTGTTATACTCACATCATTCTCAATTGATAACGAAGGAGTTTTTATGCGTAAAAATACACTGCTTGTTTCTGCGCTTGTCGTGTTGACTTTGGCTGTTTGCGTGAACGCTTATGCCGAAGGAAATACTTGTGCTGTTTCCAACGCCGCTTCTGGCTTCTGGAACTCACTCACCGGTTTCCTTTACAATGCCCTGCCTTGGAATTGGGGCAATTGGGCAGGTAAATAAGTCCTGTTTAAAAACGGACCGGAGTGCGGGATCTACCGCACTCCGGTTTTTTTAATTCTTTTTTTGATGGATCTAGGATAAAACAGGTTCCACAAATCCTAGTGCATTTTCTGCCAACAGATTGATTCTCCAGTTTTTCCCATTGAGCACAAAATAATAATCACTGGCGCTCACCTCACTAAAAACAGCTCGGGTCAATAGAACCAATGCGTTCTCTGGACGACTTGAGAAAAACTCCGGTTTCATCGAAGTAAAAATAGCCTCCCCATTGATGGGAGCATTAAAACCAAACAGTTTTACTTCTAGGCTGGGGACGATAAGTTTAGGCGCCTCTTGATCCACGTCAAAACGAACCGCACAAGAGATGGATTTGATCGACCCTGCCAACCCCCCTTCTTTGGCCTGGATCAATAGCCGATCCCCCTTCTCCATGCGAACCTGAAAATTGAAGCCCACTTGCTGCTGGAGTTTTGTTAGATAGGAGTTGATGACTCGACCCAGGTCGTTTTTGATCCTGACAATATCACCGACTTCATTTTTTGCCTCAACAAGCTGATCGGCGGAGATCGCCTCCAGCGAGCGAGTTGTCGATGGCAACGGAGAATCTTTAGAAGAAATCAGCGTTTCCGTCTGCGCAAAAGCCATCGGAGCTGTCAATGCCGCGCTTAAAATCAAACCTAAAATGTGTATCTTTTTCATCGCATCACCTATCCATTTTTTAATGAAAAAATATGATAATAATCCTTATTAATTAATAATATATATTAGATTTGATTAAATACAAGAGGGTGAAAAATACACTTAAATTTTGGTATTACTAACAATAAATTGGGTTAGATACAACCCCTCTACACCACCTAAAGTACTTGTGCTATTGAAAAATACTCGCTAAACTATCTGCGTCAAAAAAAAGGAGATTGTCTAATGAATAAATTCTTTTTCGCTTTCTTACTGCTTGTTTCTTTTGCTATGCCCGTTGCAATTGCCGAAGAAGTTGCGGCAACACCCGCTGAAGCACCTGCGGCGGTTGTCGAAAAATCACTTTATGAGAGACTTGGCGGAGCGCCAGCCGTGACAGCCGTGGTCGATGCTTTTGTGAATAAGGCTGCGGGAAATCCTGCGGTTAATTTTACCCGTCAAGGCCAACCCAGGACTTGGGATGCAACTCCTGAAAATGTCGAAAAACTAAAAAAGCATCTGACACAATTCATCAGCATCGCCACAGGTGCAACGGATGTGGTGTATGAGGGCAAGGACATGAAAACTGCTCACGAAGGGATGAAAATCACCAACGCCGAATTTGACGCGCTGGCCGGAGATCTAGCTTCTACCCTAGATTCTTTCAACGTTCCTGAAAAAGAAAAGAATGAGTTGATGGCGATTGCAGGCTCTACTCGCGGAACCATCGTTGAAGCCCCCGTCGAGGAAGTCGTCGAGGCATAAAGCTTATTGCTTAAATAGCTTAAGCTCTGTTAATATCTTGGTTTTAGTAATTGATTGAAACGTCCTCAGTCTGCTCAAAAAGCCCTAGATGCTAGGCGCGAGCCGATG
>CAZCDB010000047.1:0-5086 GCA_964497635.1 uncultured Planctomycetia bacterium
TTTTGGCCAACCTCGCGCCAACATCTACTGTCGGAGAAATCGCAAAACCCCACAGGGAATGATCAATGGGCAATTGAGTGATTTCATCAATCACCGCTTGCGAGATCTTCTTCACGGCTTCTACAGCGTATTCAACTTTGCTATTCTCAATAACAACCTCTGCCATGTCGGATTTTTTAGCATCTGTATTCCATCGGTTGACTACCGCTAGCCACTGCAAAAAGGTTCTTTCATAGTTCTCCTCAGACGCTAAGGGCCCCAAAAGATAACCCTCAGTACGATTGGACATAAATCTCTCATAAGATATTCTTAAAGTTTCCCAACTAGACCTTTCAGAGACTGAATCCGTCGAGATAAAACGAATTTCTTTGAGCAGGGCTTCTTGAGCGGCTCTTTTTAGTCCTCTTCTAGTCCCCAAATCCAAGCTAGCAAGACTTGAATGCTCCGGATCTAACATCTCAGATAGAGTAAATAGACTAGCAACACGCGCATTTCGCCGCGCCTCGGCAAGATCATAAGGGCGACCCAGAAGAATCCCTCTCTGCTGGAGCTGGGCTTCCGTATAAACAACCGGGTGTAAAACATTGGCGATTAGACGCTTCACAGGAAACAGTGGGTTCTCCATAATTTTAGCGATATCATTACGACGGGTATGAGTGTCAGGGTGAGAAAGACTTAGTATTTCTTCAGTTATTTCTCTTTCCGTAGGTTTTTTTGGTATTGTCACATCCGGGCTGATTCTTTTAAAATCTCGGCGACTCTCATGAATAACAATCGGAAGCTTCCCTCTAAATATGTTTCCCGCTGTCACTGTGACTCCCCGCATATGGCCATCCATCGTCAATATTTCTCCCTCTTGAAGGGGGGATAAATTACCGTGACTGTCTTTAAAATAAAATTTTCCCTCTCTTTCAACCAAAGTGTCAACTCCTGCCACGAGGGTGATGCCCCCAGACCGTATCAGACTTGCGCCATGGGCCACGTTTCCAGGCCCTATCGCGAGCACGCCCGAAATACCACTGAGTTGAGCGACAACTCCCACTTCTGATGTCAAGGACTGTACAACCAAGATAAATTGCTCATCAGGGTAGGATGATTGAGAAATAGCTTTCACGATATCCCAAGGGGTTTGAGTGGCAGGATCATAAAACAAAACATGTCCTGAAACAGAACTGTTGGTAAGGCCCTCTCCTTGGGCGGTATATTCCATACTTCGGGTCTGGTTCATGTCAATACGTGTGTCGTCCCCTGCAATCAGAGGAGCTCTCCTAAATTGAAGGCTGCTTATAATTTTCCTACGACCTTTTGTCTCGACGGTTAATTCCATTTCTACAGATCCAAATTTTTCATCATAAAATAGAGCAATATCAGAAATCTGCCGATAAAGGTCTGGGTCTAGATTCTCTAAACTCCTAGCTCCAGTGATATCATCTTCAGAGGCAATAGGGTCCACATTACTTGTTGTCCCCTCAACCAAAGAAACTCCAACGGCAAATTGCTTAAAATAGCCATTGACCCGTCGGCGACCCGTTCCTAAATCACGAGAAAATAGGACCACTGAACCAGAACGCTTGTTTAAATCACCATACCTCATCTCTTGAACGGTGACTGCCGTGCCCCAATCAGCAATCTCATTCAAAGATCGATAGTTTTGGGCGTCGTCGGATCCCCAGGACTTATAAATCTGCCAAACTGAATCTTCCAGAATTTCAATCGGATCTATCTCTTGGTGTTGGTCAAAATAGCCTGGCTTTCCCATCGCTTTTTCCAATAGTCTTTGGAACAGCTTTACTCTTGTCTCCATTGCCTTGTCATCAATCAGATTAATAAATGAAGTAGCTCCGTATTGTTTCTTGATATCCTGTTCGATAGTGATAAATTCTTCGATATTAATTCCATATTTTGCCATCCCATACTGGGTTAAAAAGTTTCCATAAAACCTCCATGCCTTGCTAATAGGCCAACCGACCTTAATTAAATTAGATACCATTTTTTCGCTCATAGGGGCATAAGTAATCGTATTCATAACACCCGGCATCGACACAGCAGAGCCGCTCCGCACAGAGACGAGAAGAACCTCGGCACCTAAATGGGGTCTGTTAGACTCAGATTTTTCAATCTGACGAATCTCTTCCGGACTTAAAAATTTTTTGTTAAAAATAAATCTCTTTCCGGATTGTTCTTCAAGATCCAAAATTTCGTTGATCAAAATTCTGCGGAGCTCTGACTGTCGTTTCGCCACTCCCTTTGGCCCAGGATTTTGTTCTTGAATATTGATCAGACGTTCCTCAAGAGAAGGGGTCAAAACAAAATAAGGAGGTGTTTCTGCAGGCGATAAAACTTCTCCAGACAATCCTAAACCTAGCGCTTTAGACCCGATATGTCTAGCGGATGGAAATGCTAATTGTCCGCTTCTGACGACTTCCGGTCGCTGGACCTTATCATTTGGAGTCAGCCATGACTTTTGGCTAATGTTAGAAACCCTGTAAGGCAAATCTTTTAAACTATCCAGAGCCGACCGAAGAATATTCAACGACATCTCATCTGCCATCATGTCTGCTCGGGTCTGGTTTTCAAATAAATCAGACCAGTGACTTCGGTCGACCAAAGTCTCTTTATTTTTTAAAGAATCAGCTTTCTGCTCCTGAGTCATCGATGAGAAGATATTGGTCGAAAAATTTTCAAAATTTCCGTCTATATCCATCATCATAAATAGATAGCTAGACTCCAAATTACGGATGACGTCATGAAGCTGGCTGATGTTTTCAGCATCATTGATTAGGTCTTTTTGACTCTCTGTCAGGCGATCTGCGATACCGCTAAGATAGGTGTATTCCACTAAACGGCTTAAAATCTGTGCAATCTGCCGATACTGTTGAAAAATAAGCTCGTCAGACCCACGAGATTTAATAAGCCTCTGAATCGTAGCATTTTTCTCACGGAGGCTAGCCACCAAAGTACTGATTAAATTTTCTTGCAAATTATCAAGATCAAGGTCTTCAAACAACGCATCATAACGTTCTTCACGGTAAGATTTGATTATGCTTACAAGACCAAACCCCATATCATTGAGATCTTCCGGGAAGAATGCTTCATGCCTTCTAGCATAAGAGTCTTCCAAAACCTTATATCTTTGGTACCGCGCGACAGGATCCTCAAGAAACAACCTGTCGTCCTCCGAAAAATCTTTGCTTGAACTAGAAATGGGTTTTAAAAAATCTACTTCTAATTGTTCTCGTATCTGTCTTCTTCTAGCGGAAATATCATCGAATATTTGAAGGACACTCTCTTCTGATTGTTGGAAACTAGCTGATCCTATTCGACCCAGATAAGCTTCGGGAATTCTATATTCATATCGCTTAATTAACGCTGAATACAGCATAATCATCACCCTAATTGCCACCAAATCTTCCGGTTGGTAATCAGCACCTTCTGCGAGAGCTTTGATTGTCTCATTCATCTTGGTCTCCGAATTTTGGACAAAAAAATCAAGAGAGTCAAAATCTTTTCCATCAAAATCACTGAAATTTTTATTTTTTAGGTCTCTAAAAATTTTAGCCACTCGCCCTATTCTTGCTCTGTCGATTCTTGGGTTGATGTTATTTTCCCAGGCATCCACATGAGCCGAACCTTTTTCAATCGCGCGCTGCCTAATACCTTCTAAAAGATTTTCTTGATTGACAGTATCCTCATTCCATTGCTCATACATCCTAAAATAAGCCCTGAGATAGTCTGTATCGCTATTACTTGGAGCTCGATGAATACGACGACGTATATTCTGATAGAGTGGATCTATTACACGATTTCCACCAGCGTCCTTTAGACCCTCATCCAACTGAAGAGCCCAAAACCTGGTCTTCTCCATACTATCCCTTGGAGCCTTAAGAATTTTGAATAACCTTCTAATGAGATAATAAGTCAGATAATCCGAAGCTGCGCCGGAAGCCAGTATCGCGCTCATGCTGGGGGCAATGCTGTCCTTGTCATCAATTGTTGGGGGTTGGATAGTAAATTGAGTGATTAGATAGGACAGAAGTGGTCTTGCTTTTTTTGGGTTGATACTGATTTTTTGTAGGACTTCCTCAATACGCTTGGATGTCCAAGATATTTTTGACATCGAAAAAAGATGAGCAAGCTCTCTCACCCTGTCCGATGGGTCCAAAAGGAAACTCTCGACTAACTTTGGGATGAACTGATGATAAGACGGGTGATGACTATTTCTCCTGGAGTCCCATAGCTTTGTATCTTCAACATTTTGGGGAAGATAAAACAAGGACGCGTTAAAAAGTAACTGGATAAAATCTTGGCTCTGAAAAGGCCTCTCTTCATAATTTTCTCCATAGCCTCGAGCCCACAAAAAGACATTGTCCAGCCCCCACAAAAAAGTAAGTTTGAAAAATGAGTCTTTCCCCGCGCCTTTTTCAATCTGCTTTTTTAATACCGTCAGCTCATCAAGCAGACGATCTATTTCTTGCATGTTAGAACGGCGCTCAAAAAAAAGACTATTGAAGAGTTCTTCTTTTTCGGGCACCTGATAGTCCAAGAGAGCCAACAATCGACTCCACCGGGCCTCTCCAAAATAACGGGCCATATTTCTACTAAAATAATATTCTTGGGAACGGCTTCTATAGTCTTTAAATAGTTGTTTAATTCTTTTAAAATTTTTGGTATCGGGTCCCTTCTTCGCCAATCTTAATTGACGTAGCAAAGTTTTCCGAACCATCGCTGGATTTTTATCGGAAATGCTCATGAGAGTTATTTCCACGTCAGTTCTTATCTGGTGTGTTAAATCTCCACGATGATAGTCCACAAGAATACGAGTGGCGGCTTCTGGATCGATGCCCCGAATATCCTCATACAACAATTTTCTTATTTCTTGATCTGAGATATCAGGCTTAAAAAGTTCACGCCGGATTCTATCTTCTGTATCGGCCGCCAACCTCGCTCCACCAGGGGAGCTTGGAGTGTTTCGTGCCACACGCAGTGGATGGTGTCCTGCTCGTACAAGACTAAAATATACAGAAGCCATCGCGGTCGCGTCTTCTGGGGCCGTGGTCCATTCATGTCCTGTGCGGCCTTGACGCCA
>CAZCDB010000047.1:5186-11393 GCA_964497635.1 uncultured Planctomycetia bacterium
ATCGATTTCCTGATTTTTAAACCAATGGACGATTTGGTCAGCCGCGATAGCGTATCGCTGGTCTTTTAAAACACGCGCTGACGCACGCAAAGCCGCATGAATACTTAAATTGTTTTCAACATTCATCGTGTTAAAGTCGTGGTTGTCTTTTTGTTGAGTGTACTGACTGTACTGTTGTTTGGGTCCATACCGAAACCCTACGGATTTTTCTTGAAGCAAAAGCAGACCACCGGCCAATTTTTCCACCAGAGGAACAAAGCGCTGATCCCCCGTCTTTTCGATATAACGTGTCGCCGCAATCACAACCCACGCATTGGGCCCGCCGTGAGCGCTCCACTGCTGCCAAGTCCCGTTTTTTTGCTGATACCTACCGTCGTGAGCGGTAAAATCAAACAAAAGATGCGCATCCGCCTTCAGCGGATAAAACGTATCCGGATCTTTATGCTCAGCAACCCCTGAAACCCGATAAGCCCCGAGAGTCAGCTCTCCATTTTTCTCTCTAGAGAGTGCCGTCAAAATCTTCTCCGCCACTGCTAAAGACTGTGGGCTTCCCTCTTCGGTAAGCACCAACACCGCCAGAGCCGTATCGTAGAGCCCCACACCGTTCTCAAGAAGATTTTGATAAGCCTTGTTGCTATAGTTTGGATCGGATCTCAGCTTGAATGTTTTTGGTAAATTCTGATCCCCCATTTGCCCGAGTATCCACTGACTTGCGGATTTTAGATCTTTTAAATCTGCCGTTACTAGGGATCTTTCTTGGGATAAAAGGGTTTGCGTCGTCGTTGGGACTAAAATCCCCGCAACACCAGCAACACCCCCTGAAATAAATTTGCGTCGTGTGCTACTAGCCAACCGCGCAGCCAAGGGAGGGCTAGTAGATGCCCCAGCACCGCGATGAAAACTGGCGCTACTGGAGATGTTATAAACTTTGGGCAAGGACTCCCCTGTGAACTCAAGCCATTGGGTGATAAATTTTAAATTCTCCAATGCCTGGCGCACATCCTCGGGCACTTCGATGTGAGACGTATACTCTTCCAGGGCAAAATCCGCACTCACCCGCTTCATCTCATCCAGGGCAAATCGTGTCATATAGAGCAAATAGTCTCTGGGACTTTCTTGGCTTAAGTTGTATGAAAATGGCGTATGGTCCACAATTTTAGGAGATGCTTGATGAAGAGTAGGATTAAATAAAGGTAAAAACGCCTCGAAAGAAGACACGGCTCGGCGCTGTGCAAACGGGTTGTGGGAGAAAACAATCTTTTGGTTTTTAATTTCAGGGTGGGTCGAAAAAAACTTTTTTGAGTCGTAGAGCTGTTCATTGGTAGTGCTGGCCTGGGACGACAGATAGATTTTATCGTCCGGCACACCGGCCTCTTGCAGCACCGCTTCGGCGATAAAAGCCTCTGGGATTTTGGTGATATAGCGCGTCTGTGGATTGAACAAGCGTCTTAAGACACGCTCTTCAATGGGTCGCGACATCTCAGCGACCTCAAAGATCTCATCAGGATACTGCTTCTTCCACGTATTAAATCCAAATCTTTGATTGATCGCGTAGGGTGAATCGGGGTTTGTATCCGGGGTGAGCTTCTGGGCATCGTACCCGAGACGGATATCGTAAGTCTTGGCCATATATTCCCAGAAATCTTTTTTCTCAGGACTTGGGTCCGCATCATATTTTTGGCTAAGCTTGTCTAGAGTGCCATCCAGTCGCGTAAAAATCCTATCCGCCAAAACGGCATCTTCTAAATCACCCCCTGTCTTAAGCTGTTCGATTGTACGCGTGCCTCCTCCGACACCGCCCCACACCACGAAGGGAATATCTAAGTTCATTTGTGTCCACTTTTGAGCCGCCTCATAAGGCATGCGAAGCGAATCCGCAGTAAAAAGCCACCAACTCGTCGCATCCGTCGGGACTTCTTGTTGTGGCCCCTGAAGCCAGTGAAAAATAGTCTTAAGCGGTGCTACAATTTCCGAGGCCGGTACCACCGGCTGTGTTGAAATAGGGTTCAAGAATCCGAGCTTTTCGATAACACCGGCCACATTGTCGACGTTCAGATTTTTCCCCGCCAGCTGCTTATCCAGCGCTTCTACGATCAATTGTGCCAACAGAGAAGCTTTCTCTGGTGATGAATTAAAAATATGAACCTGGCGACTAAAAAGTGGCGACCGGTCCTTACTCGAAATAACCACTTCCATCCCCGCAGGGCCATAAGAAACAGCGACAGACACCGAAGGAATTGTATTTTTTGTCGTCGGCAAACTCGCCGATGCAACCGTGATCGCCAATCGCGCCGCGCTTGGCTCATCAGTAAAAAAATTTTGTATCAACATGCCAAGCCCTAATCCATCAAATATATTCTGCGCCGCTTCGATGGGAAACTTGATTTGCTTAATTTCAGAGGGCATCAAGTTTGCGTCATAAAACAGACTCTCTTCAACCTTATAAGCCTGAGTCGCATGGTGAATAAGCCGTCCAATCCGATCTTTTAGTGCCTGATCACTAAATCTACTTTCAGCCTGCCCTAAATCAATGATTTCACCCGCCTCTACAGCTAATTCATCATAAATCCTGCCAAAAGAGTTTTTAAGAGCCGAATAGTTTTGATAATTTTTTGATGTATCCATCAGCCAGCTTCTAAAAATTTTGATATTCTCTAGCACCAACGAATCATCGGGTACACGACTATCAGATTCCACCGTACCACTCTCCGGCCTCAAAATGACAAACGCCCCGTCTTGAAAACCCCGAGGTGTGATCAGGCCTTGTTGTAAAATTTTCTGAAATACATCTGAAAACTCTGTCATGTAGTAGTACCAAAATGCTCCCATTTGGTACAAAAGCTCTATCAGCCTACGATCGTATTCAGTATATACACCCACCGTTGCAGCAATAAATTTTATTTTTTTTGTCTCACTCTTCGCCTCGCGCACAAGCTCCGCCAATTTTCTACGATCCACATTTTCTTGATTGGCAGCAACAAGTTTTTGTCTTAATTGTTTAAGTCCTTTTTCAAAAATTTCAAAGCGAAGTTTCTGTTCCAAATCATCATCCGAAAGCTTGCCAACCGGAAGAGAGAACAAAATAGCCAACGCTCTTAATTCAGACCTGCTACTCGGGCTTTTCGTTTTTAATTTATTGAAAAGATAACGCACCCTTCCCAACCAACGGTTTCTGGTGGGATTTTGCGTTAATTCAACATACATCGATGAGCGGGTCACACGATCCACCGCCTGAATCAGGTCAAAAATAACCTCTTTAATCCGTGTTTCATTTGGATCAGAATTCGATGTGCTTGTGGTAGCAGGAGCCCTTCTTTGAGCAGCTGCTTGATTTCTTTGGTCATTCAACTCTTCTCGACCTATGAGTTTTAAACCTTTAAAAGATAACCCCTCTACCTCAAGATATTTCTGTAAGTCCAAAACCCTATCCCCGGATATTTCCAATAGTTGAGGCATAATCACTGCCTTGCCATCTGTCAAGGCGTTGACCAAAGATTGGCGGGTTGCATCATCCAAAACTGTGGAGGAGGCATTAAGAGCATTGGTAACTTTTTTTGGAAAACCCTCTCCAGGAATAAGATTAAACTCGGTGAAAACCCTCTCTTCCCATTTCACTGGATTTTTTAAAACTACGTGAATCTTTTTGTCGCTTGTACGATAAGAAAAAGTATTTCGTGGATTTTTAAATTCATTCATGAGTAGCGTTTGAAAAGACTCGCTGGGCGCAAAACCTAAACCCGTCCAAAACTTAAGATCCTCTAAATCATGAGAAATCACTTGAAGATTGAGTGAACCCGATTTTTGACGCTTACTTTTTAGAGATCGCCTCATCTGAGCCTCTGTCGCCGCGTAACGAAGATCTTTATTCGTCAATCCGCTTAAATTAATCATCACCACTGAGGATGGCTCTTGAAACGCCAACCGCGCACCATCCGAGATACGGAAATGTCCGGTCTTAAGATGTTTTTCGATTTGTTCTTCAAATTTCACTCGAAGCTCCTTGACTACCTCCGGCCTGCCGGACTGTAGCTCAGTCAAAAAGGATTGGAAGGCGTCGTAGTCGCCTTTATCAATCTGGTACTGCGCATCGCGCACCGATAAGGCGGTAGAGAAATGATATTGGACATACTGGCGTGCGGTCTGGCGCAAAAGGTCCATTTCCGGATTTTCCAGCGATGTTTGTTTCCGTGAAAAGCCTTTGATGATCTTTTCCATGGCCGGAAGTGAAAAATCTGCCATCCGCGATAGTTCTTCCGTTAACTCCTGAAGATGGCGCCAGCCTCTCTCTGAATTATCTTGAGTCCTTAGAGTATTCATGTATGCCAATTGGGTTGCAGAGAAACGGATCCCATGAAGCTGGCCGATCAAAATTTGTCTTATTCGGGATGAATCCTCTGCTGTCATAGCCTCTGAGGCAGAGTACAAAGTATCGAAGTAGGCTTCTACCAGAGCCTTTCCAAACAACCGCGTCGTAGTGCCATAAAGGGACGACCTATATTCAACCTCGTGCAAAAATTCTCCCAAAAACCTCCAGGTCTTGAGTGTAATAGGCGGGATCGTGATCTGTCCCTGCTGATCCAATATTTCCATCAGAGACCGATAGAAAAATTTTGTCTCTGCCGCAAATTCATCCGAAGTTAAAGACAGGTCGAGACGCTGTGCTTTGCGGTATTTTTCGTAAAAACCCATTAGGCTTTCAAGCTTTTCCGAAGGTGTGGCTCCATCAAGATCACTCGGAGAATTATCCTCCGTGGGTCCCTGCGAAACAAAGCGCCGTAGCCAGGCCTTTTCAAGCGGCTCCAGCGTGGATTCCGCAACCGCTTTGCTTACACTTTGACCGCTTCGCCTTGGAAGCTGGATCAAGCTTCCAGCCTTCTGAGAGGCATAAAAAGGCTGAGGTAGCCGGGGAGCTTTTTGATCTTTATTTTCTGTCTGGCCTCGGATAGCTTGTCTTCTGTTGGTTTCGATCTGGGCGATTTGCACCAGACCCGCGGCATCAAATCCAAGAAAATAAGTCTTGTCTCTGATAACAAGCAAAAATCCATTGTTTCCATGGCCTTCGTCAGGAGTCAAATATTCATTGTTATCCACATTCAAAAATCCAATAAACACGCCCCCCTGAAGGCCGACATACTCCGCGAAAATTTTGGCATACGCGGCCAAGACATCGCAGTCGCAAAGGATCTTACCCCGCTCAAGTTTCTTCGCCGCGGTCTGCCCCCAGGTGCGCCCCGGCTCTTTGGTGTAAGGAACCAGTGCCCATTCAAAATGATCCTGAAATATCTTTCCAATTCCGGTGACTTTTTCGACATCGGAAAGGCTTTTCAACTGATCCAGCGAACCGCGGATCCCCTCGGGAATCGTATCGATCTCCTCTTGTGGCACCCCGGAACTATCAAACTCCAACATTTTATTCTGCGTATATCTGCGGACTTTCCAGCTTAGGCGAACAGTCTCTTCCGGATTCATATCGCGTAAAGCAGTGATTGTAGGCCCCTCTCTTTCAAAAAGATCTTCGGCATCCCAGCGCACATCTTCAACCTCGCCATTGAGTGTCCGAAGCAACGCATAGCGTTCTCCGCGACGGATACCCGAAAGCATCGTATCGATCTCAAAAAATTCAGCGGTTCTTTTTCCTTGGGGGATCTCACGCAGCTTACTGGCGGCTCTCAGATCTCCCTTGGAATCCATCCAGCTCAAAAAAGATCCGTAAAGGATTTCATCGCTCGAGACAGCACCACGAATCCGGAATAAGTGAATCTGCGAAGCAATGGGATGAAAATTGGGGTCTGTTGTAACCGCTGTGTGGCGAGTGAGTTCTGAAAGCCATTTTTTAGCCAACCTGAAATTTCCAGGGGAATGTTGTTGTTCGGATTGATATTCCGTTTTATCAAATATAGAAGGTAGTTGAATCTCCTTCTGAGAAATAACGGGAAAACGCGGATATTGGGCTGCACCAAACCCCAAAAATCTTAGTGCGGAGTCTGAAATGTAAATCAGCGCCGAAGCAACCGCAAGCCCTATCAATAATGCTGGGACATAGATAAATAAATTACGAGTCCATTTATTTTTTACTGATCTGTCAATTTTTGAGCTTGGCGCCGGGCCCATCCTAGCCCACATCCTTTGGATCTCATAAGGACCTTTGGGTTTCCCGTATCCGCCCGAAGACGACGACCGATCCCAGGCCAACCGCGCTGCGGTTAA
>CAZCDB010000048.1:0-11382 GCA_964497635.1 uncultured Planctomycetia bacterium
CTGGCCGACCCGGAGCGAGCAATGCCGAATGGCCGGAGGCCATGAGGACATGCGCAGCGCAGGGCGCCGATTCCCTTCGATTTCATACCCACATCTTGAACACCAACCTTAAAATCAAAAAAAATACTCCTCGCAAAGCGAATAAAATCTTAGCTTTTTTTGGATTATTTTTTTGACTGTTTGTGTCCTGGCGAGTTATCATAAGGGCGTAACGGGTGATACCCAATCCACCTGTCCAATTTTTGATTCACAGCAGCACTCTCGTCAAATTTTGAAGGACTTTAAATGTTCAGTGACCCAGTAACAGGGAAAGATTTTTTTGGCCGCCAGGAGATCTTGGACCTTCTGGTCAAGAGAGCCACAGCCCTCAAGTCAGGCTATCGTCAAAATGTGGCGATTATCGGCCACCAACAGTTGGGAAAGTCCTCCATTCTTCGGCAGTTTCTTCACGAGCTTAAAGATCCTGAGATTCTTGCCATTTATGTTGAGATCAAACTTCAGTCACTGGATTATTTTGTTGATCAGTTTATTCGCTCTCTGTTGTTTGGATATCTGACCCAGACTCAAGTCATCAGCCCAACAGAGTCTCTAGAAAATTTACAAAAAACAGCACTAGAGACAATTCCTAAAACCGTTGCTTGCACACGAGAAATCACCACGCTTTTAAAAACGCGCCGAGCCGAGGAAGCTTACACAAAGCTTTTTGAGCTGACCTCCAGTATTCGGCAAGAGACAGGCAAAAGCTGCATTGTTATCCTCGATGAGTTTCATCGGTTGGGGGAGTTTGGGATTAAAAACCCTTTCTCGGATTTTGGCAAGAGGATCATGGTTCAAAAGGATACGATGTATCTTTTGGCTAGCTCCGCTTTTTCGGCCAGCCGCAAAATATTGGCGGAAAAACTGGCGCTTTTATTTGGTAATTTTGAGAGAATTTATCTAGAAAGTTTCGACTTTGATACTTCATTTGCTTTTATAGAAAAGAAGCTCCAGCCCCTCGTGGTCAGCAGACTCCTGAAAAATTATTTGGTTTCTTTCACCGATGGACACCCCTTTTTTCTAGAGACGATTTCTTCGGCTTTAAAAGAACGCTCTCTTTCGATGGGCGAGTCCGAGGTTTCGGTAGATTCAGTGGCCAAGGTATTTTATCGTCTGTTTTATGAGTCTCAAGGGGTTTTAAACCAATATTTCTTAAAATTGATCGCTCCTTGGACGCAGGCTCGCTCACGGGGGAAGCATCTGCTTATTCTTGCGCAGATTGCTGGCGGGCGCAATCGAGTCAAAGATATCGCCAAGCATCTCAATATGGGCCAGCGTGAAGTTTCAAGTCAAATCCAGGAGCTCGTTGGTTTTGAGCTTTTGGTGAAGACGGGAATTTTCTACCGCTTTCATAACCGTATTTTTCGTTTTTGGCTGAAAGAAGTTTATGAAAAGCGAGAGCTTTCGCTGTTGGGTTTTCAGGGCAAAGAAGAGGATTTTTTGAGTGTGATCCGGATGGCGGTCAAAGACCATGAGGAAATTCTTTCTACGGGCGTTCTGGATCGCGTGGAGGGTCTTCTTGCTGGTTTTCGCGATGATCTGATTGAGTTTGGTGAGAAAAAAAGAAAGCTCCCTCATTTTACGGAGTTGATCAAATCAGCTGGAAGCGTTTCTCGGGGAAGCCAGAGCACTCATCAGATTGTTGCCAGAGGTCATGGGCGCTGCTGGGTCTGTTGCGTTGCCGAGCAGAAAGCTACGGAGCGAGAGGTGATGGCGCTGGTTCAAAATACCTCTTCAAATAAGTCTTCTCACACTAAAGTTCTTCTGGCTCTTTCCGGTCTGGATGAGAACGCAAAGCTTTTGGCCAAAGAAAAAAAAGTACTCACCTTTGGACTCTCAAAAATCAACTTGCTGATGGATCTCTACGGAAAACCACCGATCATTCTTCATGCGTAATTCCGTGGAACCTCTTCGATCACGCGCCCACATAGAAGCCGAAGAAAAAAATCTTTTAGCAACATACGCGACCAAAAGCGCTCTCTCCAAGGGGCGTCAGCACCCAGAAAAAGAGCATCCTTATCGCACCGCTTTTCAGAGAGATCGGGATCGCATCATTCATAGCTGTGCCTTTCGGCGACTGGAGTACAAAACCCAAGTATTTGTCAATCATGAGGGAGACTATTATCGGACGCGTTTGACACATTCCCTGGAAGCCAGTCAAATTGCACGGGTCATCGCCGGAGCTCTTCGCCTTAATGCCGACTTGGTTGAAACCATTACGCTTGCGCATGATCTGGGGCACACACCTTTTGGCCATGCAGGGGAGGATGAATTGGGTGGGTTGATGAAGGATCACGGGGGGTTTGATCATAATTTACAAAGCCTACGAATTGTGGATTACCTAGAGGAGCGCTACCCTGATTTCCGTGGCCTCAATCTAACCTACGAGTCACGCATCGGTCTTTTTAAGCACCCGGAGTTGGCCCTAGAAGCCCAAAAGAGGGGGATGGGGAAATTTGAAAGCTTCAAGTCACCGCTTCTGGAATCTCAGGTGGTTGATTTGGCGGATGAAATCGCTTATGACAATCACGATGTAGATGATGGCTTGACCTCAGGCCTTATTACCGAAAGAGAGCTTGAAAAGCTTGAGCTGTGGAAGCGGGCCAAAAAAATTACCCGTAATGCAGCTTCAATGAAGCCTGCCACCAGGCGTTATCAGATCATCCGAACTCTAATCAATTTAGAGGTGACTGATCTTTTGGCTCAGTCACAGAAAAATCTTAAAAAATTCTCCATCCGGACACCCAATGATGCCCTTGCCTTTGACCGTTTTACCATTTCTTTTAGCCGCTCTTTATTCGAACAAAGAGAGGAGCTGCGGCAATTTTTAAAAACACGTCTTTATCGACACTATCGTGTAGTGCGAATGACCGATAAGGCGCGCCGTTTTATTCGTGCCCTATTTGAGGTCTATCTTTCAAGGCCGGAGCAGCTTCCCCCGGGGAGTCAGAAGCGATTGTCTTCTGAGGGAGCTCCTCGGGTGATTTGTGATTATATTGCTGGAATGACGGATCGGTATGCCCAAGATGAATATCGTAAGTTTTTTGAGCCCTTCGAGAAGGTTTAGTTATGGAAATCACTTCAAACGACAAAGATATTCTAAATCACTTCTTAAAACATGAGGGAGTGGCGCAGCTTAGAGCTTCATTTCATTCCGTGTTTGAGAGCCCCCTTTGGTGGGTTTACTCGTTGGTGGATGGGGTTTCCTACCCTTTGGGAGAGAAAGAGGATGCTCGTTTTTTTCAAAGCACCAGCAAGATTGCTCTTGATCTAAAGAAACATTTTCACACCAACAACCAGCCTTTTGTTTTTGAGGCCCCTACAGGACTTCGGCACTTTTGTGTTCCTTTGGCCGTATCGGGTCGTCGTCTGGGCTACTTTATCCTGTCTGGCATTCCCAAAAAAACGACGCCACAATCCCTTGATCTGTTATTGGGGTATGTGCATTTGCTACTAGAAGTTTCCTATAAGTCAGAAGAAGTGAATCGTCTAACAGCAACTCTTCGCCCCCGCGCCATTGCCCTATCGACGGTTCATACCGTCCATCGCATTATCAACTCAACTTTGAATTTGGATGAGTTGGTTTCTAGGATCGGGCATTTGACGGCTCAGGTGCTCAGGGTGGGCCGCTGTTCTATCTATCTGGTTGAAAAAGCGGGGATTGGTGGAGCCCGGCATAAAAAAATCAGAAAAGAATTTTTGATCTGCAAAGCCCGGGTGGGTTATCCTAAGCGTGGTCGGGCGACGCCGCGCATTGCTTTTGGGCATGGGATTGAAGGGCGTGTCGCCAAGACTTCTGAAATGCTTCTCCGGCAAAAGTTTATTTGCACACCTCTGATTGATGAGGATTTAATGGGCGTTGTCTATGTCTCTCATAAGCGCGACAAAAAACCATTCAATCATTTTGATCTGGAGATTTTGACGACGCTCGCCGAAGAGGCTGTCATTGCGATTAAAAATGCCCAACTTTATGAAGAGCAGCGTCGAGTCACCTTAGGAACCATTCAGTCGTTGGCTCTAATTTTGGGAACCAAGACTCAGCCGGCTCATGCTTTTCCCCAAGAAATTTTTATCCGGATGGCCGAGGCGATGGCTCATGAGCTTCGCTTAAACGATGAGGATGGTCAGGCGCTTCACTATGCAGCGCTTTTAAAAGAGACTGCCAAAGTGGGTATCCCTGAGGAGATTCTTAAGAAATCAGGAAAGTTAACAGGGGATGAATTTAAGCGACTGCGGGAGCATCCGATGGAAGGGGCCCGAATTGTCGGGCATTTTGAAAGCCTAAAATCAGTCACGCCCATCATTTTACATTCCCGCGAAAAGTATGATGGTACCGGCTACCCCAAGGGATTAAAGGGAGAGAAGATTCCTTTGGGAGCACGTATTTTGTCGGTATTGAATGCGTTTGAAGCGATTGTCTCTGGAAGGCCCTACCGCACTCAAAGCTCGATCGAGGACGCTTTGCAGGAGATTTCGCGAAACCGGGGTACCCAGTTTGATCCTCGGGTGGTAGATGCGTTTAATAAAGTCGTTACCAGGAATGATCTTAATCGCCTAATCAAGAAAGTCAGATGAAAAAAGTTTTTTGGCTGCTACCGGCAGCCCTTTTTGTTTTAAGTGGCATTTTTTTTCTTTGCGGCGGGACGGATTGGGCGGTCTCTCGAGTTTTGAGCCGGCATTTTCTTTTACCCATTAAGGTTTATCAAATACGCCCGGAGGGACTTGGAAAATTTACCTTTTCAAAGCTTTCCCTGGCGGACTCCAAGAATTCCTCTGAGTGGCTTCTGCTTCAAGAAGGGCAAATTAATTTTAGGGGAGGCAGTGTTTTTTCAGATGAAGCCACTCTTTTTTTTAAGAAAGTAACTCTTGGGGACTCATGGAAGTATTTAGCTTCCAATGCCTCGTGGTTTTCTCCCGAGATTTTTGATTCGCTTGGTTCTTTGGAGCATGTGAGGTTAAAGGTTTCCCAGCAAAATCAGGTTCTAAAAATTCGAGTTTTGTCGTCAGAGGGTAAGCAGTTTTACTTGCAAGGAGGCGCTCAGTGGGTAAATCGGAGATTGGCAAAGCTAGATCTTCGGCTAGCTTTTTCTCCCGCGACAGCGTCTCTTCTTCCTGCAACAATGGCAAAAAAAATGGCTCCTGTTTCTCCCAAGGGATGGGGCTCCCTGGGTCTTTCCTACGGAGTGGGGACTTGGACTCTCCGGGGCCTTTATGGCCCGCTGCTTCAGCTCTCTGCCAATAATTTGTAAATTGTCGTTGAAGGCTTGATTGTTCGATTGGTATACTACGCCCATGGGTGATTCATTGACACAAGAAAACCAACAAGATTTATTTACCAATCTTACAGGGGAGGCCCGTAGGCCTGACAGGAACCCTGTCATCACCAAGTCTCATAAGCCAATTCTTTTGCCCATGACCCTTGAGCAAATTCTCCTGGCTGTCATCCTTTTGATTCTTTTCTTTTGTTTTGTTTTTTATTTGGGGGTGTTGCGTGGAAGAAGCACAGCTGTGGCTGTCCCGGTCAAAACCACCGCTGCTCCAGTTGAGGCAGTCATCAAGGCTCAGCCACCACCATTCCCTAGCGTCGTCGTTGCAGCCCCAGCGAGCTCTTTGCAGAAAAGCAGCCCAAACTTAAAACCATACACCATTCAGCTGTTGACCACCAAAAAAAAGCTGGATGCAGATAATGAAGCCCTCCTATTAAGGAAAAAGGGTTTTGATGCCCAGTCTCTTCGAAGTGGCAGCTTTTATGTTGTGTGTGTCGGTCGTTATTCTGGAAAAGAAGATGCTGCCAAAGATCTCCGTTTTTTTGCCTCCCGCTACAAAGGTTGTTATTTGCGTCGCGGGTAGTCAAGTGGTAGAATAGCCGCTCTTAAAGAAAGGGGTTTTGCATGTCTATTCATTCAAGTTTACGTTCTGCCGGGGCCAACAAAAAACACCGCTCTGTGTTGAAGCGCCACGAACGCTTAAAGGTGTTAAAAGATAAGAATATTTGGGATGAGGCCAAGCCGGTTTTGGGTATCCCTAAAGTCAAGATGCAGAAGCTAAAGGTCAAAAAAGAGAAGACCATAGCAGCTGAGGGTGCGGTGGCTGCCGCTCCCGCAGGGAAGGCCGCGGAAGCGGGCGGGACTGGAGCCAAGGCCGATAAAAAATGAGCGGAGTCACCTTCGCTGATTTTAAAAAGATAGATCTTCGCGTTGCCAAAGTTTTAGAGGTTGAGGAAATTCTGGGCGCTGATCGTATCTGGAAATTGCGGATTGACGTGGGCTCTGAGCAAAAGACAATCGTTGCTGGCGTGAAAAAATTCTACAGCAGGGAACAGCTTCTTGGAAAATCCGTTATCATCGTAAATAATTTGGAGCCAAGCCTTATTCGAGGGGTGGAATCTCAAGGGATGTTGTTGGCCGCCAAAGATGAGACGCATCTCTCTCTTTTGGTTTTGGATCAGGACTTGCCTCCAGGCAGTCTTGTAGGGTAGATTTTACAATGAAAGTGGTGCGCGTTTCTCTGACTCAGAGATCGTACCCAATTCTAATCCAAGCAGGTTTGATGCAGCAGGTAGGGGCTTGGACGCGAAAAGTGGGTGTCAGTCCTTCCACGGTGTTGGTTGTCTCCCAGAAAGAAGTGGCCAGCCTCTACGAGAGCCCCCTCTGCAAAAGCCTTAAAAGTGAAGGTTTTGAGCCCCAGCTATTTCTTACACCCCCCAATAAAAATTCTGAAGCCGCGAAGTCCCAAACTGTTTTTTTTAAGCTCTTGACCCGCATTGCCTCCGTCGACGGAAAAAACAAACCTCCCATTATTTTAGCTTTGGGCGGGGGTGTGATTGGAGATCTTGCCGGTTTTGCAGCATCGATTTATCGTCGTGGCATCCCTTATCTTCAAGTACCCACGACTTTGACGGCCCAGGTAGATTCCGGTATTGGGGGTAAAACAGCCATTGATTTACCTCAAGGCAAGAATCTTTTGGGGACTATTTATCAGCCAAAGGCGGTATTTTGTGATATTTCAGTACTTAAAAGTCTTCCCGAGCGACGTTTTTCCGAAGGCTTCGCGGAGGTGATCAAGTATGGCGTGATTCAGGATGAAAAGCTTTTCTCTCTTTTAGAGCAAAACGGGAAAGAGCGTATCACCCAAAACCCCTCTTTGTTAGAGGAGGTGGTGACTCGTTGCGCTCGCATAAAGGCGCACGTTGTTTCTTTGGATGAGTATGATAAGAAGGGGGTAAGGCTTGTTTTAAACTTTGGTCATACGGCAGGGCACGCCATTGAGGCGGCTTCTCAGTACTCGGGTCAGTACACCCATGGGGAAGCGGTGGCTATCGGAATGCTTGTGGCTTGTGACATTGCCAAGAAATTGAATATCCTGAAGGATCCGAAGATGCCAGATCGCCTAGAAACGCTGCTGATTAAGTTTGGCCTACCTGTTTTTTATAAAAATATTGAAACAAAAAAAATTCTTGAAGCAATGGGTTATGATAAAAAATCTGAAAACGGGAAGAATCGATTTATTCTACCGGAACGGATGGGAAAGACCTGCATCCAAAAAGATATCCCCACCCAGGTAATCACAGAAGCCCTACTAAGAAGAAAACGCTAAAGAGCCTACCGTCTATTCCTGAGCGACCGAGGGAGGCGTACTTATTTGTACGCTGACCGAGGAAGCGATGGGAGCAACAAAGCAGATGGGATTTTTTAAGCAGGCTGCTAGTGGTTGATCCAAAGATCAATCAAGCTTCCATTGTATTCTAGAGTAGCTTTATCGGGAGTAACGCTCTTGAGAATGGCCCCGTTAATTTTTTCTCCAACTCGAACCACCCGACCATTGATCAGGCAGTATGACTCAGGGGATGAATAAACGATGCCATTCACTGAGAAGTTGGGTCTTTCAGAGGAGCCAAAAATACCCATCATGGGTGGCTTTGCCGCAAGGGGTGCGGCGGGAAGGATTGGAGATTCTTCAATCGCAAACTGAGCCGCTCGGTTGGACTGAGCTGAACTATTTTTTACCGAAGGAGAGGTTCCAAGGGTTTCTTGGTAAGAAGGCACCAGAAAAGCAGAATTGGTGCTGCGATAAGGACTTGAAAAAATAGGGGCGAGTAGCGGCCCGGTGATTAACACAAGAACTAACAGTACAAAAACGGGTCCCCAGTTTAGTTTTGCCTTCTTTTTTTCCAGGCCTGGTAACACTTTTTTGACATTGAGGCTATTGGAAATGGGGCTGGCCACAGATGCGGTTGTGGTGACGGGTCCTGCGGTGTTAGCTTTTTTTAGCGCTTCATTGATGATACTCATAAACTGTCCCCTCGATTTCTTGAATTGCTTGTTGAATCATCACCTCATCGATTAGGCGTGCCTCACGAACAAAACCATTGAGAAGCGCCTTATCGCATAGAACGTTGATGAGCCTTGGAATGCCTCCCGTATAATCAAAAATTTTATCGACAGCCTTGTTATCAAAGTTGGGTCCCCGTCCATTGGCGCCGGCCAAGCCCAGACGGTGATTGATGTAGCGGCTTACCTCCGAGCGATCCAACGCCTCGATGTGGTAACGCACGACAATCCGCTGACGTAGTTGGCGAAGGGAGGGGTCATTGAGTTTTTCACGAAGCTCAGGCTGACCTACCAAAATAATCTGAATCAGCTTCTCATTTTCAGATTCAAGATTGGAAAGCATGCGGATCTGCTCAAGCAATTTTTTGGATAGGTTTTGTGCTTCATCGATAATCACCACAACGTTTCCATTGGTTCTTAGCTGATCGATAAGAAAATGATTAAGCTCGATAAACATGCCGCCTTTATTTTTGGCGGTAGATTTGATCCCTAAGTCTTCGAGGATGGTTTGAAGAAGCTGAATCTCAGAAAGATTTGAGTTAAAAATAAAAGCTGTTTTGACGGAGGGATCTAGCTGATTCAGTAGGGCGCGGCAAAGCGTTGTTTTTCCGGTACCCACCTCTCCTGTGATTTCAATAAAACCTACACGCTCACGAATGCCATACATCATATGCGCCAACGCTTCCTTGTGCCGGGGAGATAGATAAAGAAAGGATGGGCTGGAGGTGACCGAAAAAGGTTTCCGGTTGAGGGAGTAGAAAGATTCGTACATGAGGAGAGTCTACCAGCCCGTGCGTTGAAAGTCAAAAAAAAGTGGGTTAAAAACAAATAAATCTTGACATCTTTCCCCCAATTTCATATGCTAACTTTTGTTTAATACTAATAATATTTATTTAACCTTTCGCGTTTATTGGAGGAAATGATGAATAAACCACTAAAGAAGTTAGTTTTCTTGTCGCTGTTTGTCAGCGCATTTTTGATCAGTCAGCCTTGCTATGCTCAAGATGCATTTACCAAATTGGGGAGAGGGGTTTCCAACACTTTGACCGGATGGGTGGAATTGCCTAAAAATATTTATAATACCAGCGCAGAAGACAATGCGTTTGCAGGTCTTACGCTCGGTACAGCCAAGGGTGTGGGGATGGCCATTGTGCGCACAGGTGCCGGATTGTATGAGGTGGCGACATTCCCATTTCCAATCAATCCAGAATATCGTCCTGTCCTTGAGCCGGAATACGTTTTTTAGTCAGAAATGATGGAGCGATGCCAAAATCTCTACTGATTCGCCAAGACATTGATAAGGCTTTGACCACGGAAGAGGCTTGTGATTTTTTAAGTATCAGTCGACAGACTCTCTACAAACTGGTTAAGTCAAAAAATATTCCCGGTAAAAAGGTAGGGGATAGTTATCGGTTTCTTAAAAGTGACCTCATACGGTATTTCAAAAATGACTAAAAAACAAAACACTTCAGAGGGGATGGAGAATAAGATGAATGAGCGTCGAAAATATTTGAGATTTTCAACCCCAATGGACGTCCAGTTTAAGACGTTGACGCTTAACCCCATCTTTGGAAAAACGCTTGCCCGGGATTTAAGTCGTGAGGGTTTGCGTATCGGGTTGCCGGATAAAGTCTCTGTTGGCACCTCTCTTGAAATTTCGCTAAATGTACCGGGTGACAATCTCCCTGTTTTTGCAACGGGGCGTGTTGCTTGGGCGGATGGGTTGGAGGCCGGGGTGCGCCTTACCAAAATGAATCAAGGGGATCGCATGCGGGTGCTTGAGTATGTCTATCGCGAATGGTTAAAGTCCAATCAGAAAGCCGGTCGCCAGAAGGAGTAGGGGATGATCGAAAATCGTAAATTTATTCGTTTGAAAGCGCCACTACCTATTGAATACCGTCTTTTGAAAAAAAATGCCAACAAAAAACTCATCACCTCCCAAATGAGAGATATTAGTGTGGGGGGCTTAAGTTTGGTGGTTTTGGAGCCGATGCGGATGGGAGAGTTGATTGAAGTGGTTATCCAGGCCCCTCATTTGGAGCATCCGCTGAAAGTGATTGGGGACGCCATGTGGTGTGAGACCTTAAGCGGAGAAAAAGCAGGGGCTTATCTGGTGGGGGTTCGGTTTCAGGAGGTCAACGCGGATCATCTCAACCAAATTTTGGACTACGTTTACACGGTTGCCATCGGGTAGCCGGTAGACTGCGATAATACTTGATTTTAAGGGTTTAGCGGTTATGATGGTGGCTGTTTTTAGAGTTTGTTAAACAAAAAATGGAGCAAAACTAATGGCGGATGAAGTCGGTAAGCAAGGTTCGGAAACAGCGGTTCAGGAGAAAGTAAAGAAAAAGAAGCTAAGACCCACCAATTGCGCTCAGAGCAACAAACGCATTCGGCGTAAGGATTGGTACTATCGGGGTGGGAAGTATTTTGCCAATAAACAGGCCTACAAATTATTCACGATAGCTGAGGCTGAAAAGAAGGAAAAAGCAAAGCAGGCCGCGGCGGCTGAAGCGGCTCCCAAGGCAGCGGAATAGCCTCCAGTTTATGGGTTCTCCTCGGCGAATTTTGGAAAGAAGGCGCTCTGTTCGTATTGCCGAGCCTTTTCTTTTCAAAATTGGCCACCAGGGGTACGATGTTCAGGCGATCACGCTTAACATTTCGACTCATGGCGCTATGTGTGTGGTGGACAAAGACATCCCCATGATGAGTCAGCTGCGCATAGGCCTTGAGCTTCCCGCGCAAAAACCAAGAGCCAAATCAAAATATTTGTCCCTGAAAGGTGTCCTGGTTCGAAAAGAAAAGGATGAGAAGACAGGCCGTTTCTTAATCGCCCTTTATTTTTCCGATCTCTCCTCCTCAGACGAAAAAAATCTGGCCCAATTTATTGATCGGTACCTCAAAGCCGCCTAAGGGTCTGTTAAACAATCTATGACCCATTTGGCCGAGATGATTTTGGAGCGAGACAAGAAGCAAGGAGGAGGCATAGTGATAACTATGTCGACGAGCGAGCGAC
>CAZCDB010000049.1:0-10982 GCA_964497635.1 uncultured Planctomycetia bacterium
GCCATGGTGTCGCCGCCGTAGGGCGGCGACGAGCGCGTATTCTCCACCGAGTCCATTTTGCCTGGGTGGGGCAAAATGGACGTCGGCTGGAAAAGATAGTTTCTAGCTACCTGACGTGCACTCAAATGTGAAGCCTGCTGGTTAATTGATTCTTCTGGATTTTTTGTTTAGATTAAAAAAATCTTGGTTGGCGGGTAAATGGCATAGTTCTTCCAGCGATAGAGGGCTGCGGAGTCTCCAGTGGTTTTCGTGGACTACTCCAGGAGTGTTAATCCGATAATCTTGCCGAACGTCTTTAAAAACTCCGGCAAGCAGCAACCAGTCTTGTAGTAGTTGGATGCTGAAGATTGAACGAGTTTTGCTGATCGCCTCAAAACAGGCTCGCACCAATCGGGGGGTTGGCTCTGCATCATAGGGACCCGGAAGTCCGATGGATTCCCAAAATTTTTGTCGGTCTGAGGGATCTCCAGCCTCCCACTTCCACCAAACATCAAGAGGCGTGGTATCGTGCGTTGAAATCACAGCCATCGCAAGGGACCGAAACTCTTCAGAAGTCTTGTACTCCCCGGTCGTTTCCCAGTGCCTCATCCAGCGCTGTACATCAATTCCTGGGATCTGATAATCCTCCAGCACTTTCTCCGAGCATTTGGGAACACAACCCAAGTCCTCCGCGCAGGGTTTCATCGAGCTTGATCGTAGCATCGCCTCGACAATTTTACGACCATGAGCCTCCCAAATGCTTTCATCAGCAGGATCAAAAGCTCCCGTTTTTTTTCTCTCTTCCTCCGGCAGGCCTAAGCGAAACGTCCACACGCGAAAAACACCGATGAAGTGATCAATCCGAAATAAATCATAAAAATTTTCGGCGTATTTTAGTTTTTGTGCCAAGTAGTCGTAGTTGTCTTGCTCAATAGCTTCCCACCGGTAAGGCGGCATCCCCCACTCTTGACCGGCGGCAAAATAAAGATCGGGGGGTGCTCCCGCAGAAAGCTCCAACTTAAAATACTCGGGATTTGCCCAAACATCCGCGCTATCACGAGACACCAGAAAGGGGATGTCTCCCATCAGCAGGACCCCTTTTTTCTTCGCTAATTTGTGCGCTTTGGAAAACTGCTCGTAAGCTTGCCACTGAAGCCACTTTTGAAATTCGATTTCTACGCCCTCCCCTACCTTAAGACCTTTCATCGCCTCCGGCTTCTTCAGGCGAAACTCTTCCGGCCAGTCCATCCAACTGGCGCCGCCAAACCTCTGTTTTAGAACACGGTACATCGCGTAAGACTCAAGCCACTTTTCCTGTGCCTTCACATAATGCTTAAAATCCTTTTCGCCTGATGCCAAACGTTTTTCAAAAATTTTTTTTAGCAGCTCCAGTTTTGCTTTCTTGATTTGGGTATCATAAAAATCACCCCGCGTATTAAATTTTTGTTTGAGACTCTCAATTTCTTGCTTAAAAGCACTGATAGGCACGTGGCTGAGTCCATCCAAGCTCAAATGCATCGGCTCTAGCGCAATGGAGCTCTCCGAGTCATAGGGTCTGAAGTTAAAACCCATGTCGTTCAAAGGTAAAAACTGAAGGATACGAAAACCCGCGGTTTTGCACCAATCAGCCAAGACCGGGACATCCGCAAACTCTCCCACCCCGCAACTATTTTTGGAATAGACAGAAAAAAGAGGGGTCAAAACTCCCGCGGAGCGCTGCAACTTCACTGTGGACCTCTTGCCAATAGTCCTTGAGAAGACCAAAAAGAAAACCATTCCAAGAGAGGCAGTTCTTCCTCTGATATTTTTTCAAGTTCCCCACAAACCTCTCCCAAATTTTTACCCGAAAGCAGGCCTGACAACATTTCATATTGGGCTGAAGTAATTTCTTTGCAAAAAACTTCTGAAGCACGGCGGTAAACAAGCACGGACTGCGGGCGGCCCTCCAAGCGAACATGGAGGTCCTTAAGCGGTGTGCTTCGCGCTTCCCACAGACTTAGGATGGGCCAAGAAGACTTTAAAATTTTGACAAAGGGCTGGAAATTTAAATAAAGTTTGTCCCACCCCCCCTCATCCAATCCCGCCAAACAAGCCGGATCAAAAGAATCCTCCGGAAACTCATGAAAAGAATCCATCACCAAGCACTCCAGTCGGGCCAGATCCGGCAAGAAGGGGAAGCGGTCTTTCCAATCCGTCTCCTCAAAATAATCCGGAAGCTTACGACCAGCATCAGTTAAGTTGTAGGACTGGGAAGGGTATTGACGAGCATAGCCTTGGGCAATCTGCAAAAAAGCAGCTTCTCCTAAAATATGCTTCACCGCTACACATGTTTCTGAAAGCGTCTCAAGGATACGGGCCGTGTACCCTTCTGCATAAACCTGCATGCGCTCCTGACCTGACACGCTGCCTTGAGGATTTAAAAATGGACTCTCTTCGGCCGATGAGCCTTTGGGGCAAACCAAGACTTTCATCTTTTTTTGATCCGCTAAAAGCGAGGATCGATTTTTTTCGATCATCTCCACGGGATATTTTCTAGGGGAAAAAGTGAGCGGGGGTTTTGGTTGATCTACAAAACACTGATAAATCGTTTGGGCTTTGGCCACTTCAGCCAAGAGTTTTTCAAAAACAGGAATTTCAGCGTCCCACTCCACCAGTGTAGAAACAGGACCGTACAATTCCAAGGCTTTCTGGTAAAGCTTCCAGACCGGATCCCCGACTTGACCGCTGTGCGTGTCAAACAGGTATTCCCCCTTGTCCGTGTTTCCCGCCAAATGAAACTGGCCCACAAGCTCCGCGGGAACTTTTTGAATGTAGGTCAATGGATTGAAACCATGGTTGCGGGCATTGACATAGATATTGTTCAAATCCAAAAGAATGCCGCACCCGGCGCGTCGTGCCGTTTCCGTTAGAAACTCCCACTCGGGGAGTGTGGAGTGTTTGTAGGTGACATACGTTGAAACATTTTCAATTAAAATTTTTCGGCCCAGCGTTTCCTGCACTTGCTGAATACGTCGTGCCACGTAATCCACCGCTTCTTCGGTCATCGCCAGAGGCAATAAATCGTGCAAACTCTCCCCTTCGACACCGCTCCAGCAGAGATGATCCGACACCACAAAAGGCTCAATTCGATCGGCTAATTTTTTAAGACGCTGTAAATAAATTTTGTTTAAAGGGTCCGCGGAACCAATGGAAAGAGAAACACCATGAAGAGCCACCGGATAATTTTGACGCACCTGCGTCAATATCTCCAGAGGCCTGCCTCCGGAATCCATAAAATTTTCACTGATGGCTTCAAACCAGGAGATTTTTGGTTTTTCGGAAAGGATAAAGGAATAGTGGTCTGAGCGTAGACCCGCGCCACAACCTAAAATAGGCCAGTGAAAATTTTTGGAATTCATGAGCTTTTCAAGAAACAAAAAAGCGTTGCCGGAAACACTCTGACCTCCGGCAACGCTTTGAGTGCTTGCTTATGCCGCCAGCGGAGTTAAAGAACCGCCTTCGATCTTGGTGCAAGTATCTGCCGGTAGATTGATAAAACCGGTTTGCTTGCAAGCATTCTTGCCTGCGCAAGAATACCCTTTTCCACCGCAATCTCCCATGCTCTTACACTTATTAATGCCATAGCAAGGAACTCCAGCAGCACCCATCTCGGCCTGTGCCACAGCAGACATGGTTCCCATCGCCAGAAGTCCGGCGACAGAGGCTGCAATCATTTTGGTTTTCTTTGATACGTTCATTGGTACATCCTCCTTGTTAGGTACTACGTTAAGTTTAATTTAAGCCTTGATCGCCTCAAGTTCGATGGTAATGGCCACATCTTCCCCTAACATCAACTGCCCCTTATCTAAAATCTGGTTATAGACAATGCCAAAATCTTTGCGATTGATCGTGGTCGTTGCGGTAAATCCTGCGCGCACATTCCCCCAAGGATCTTTGCCTACGCCAAGAATTTTAACATCCAAAACGATAGGCTTTTTGACCCCATGCATTGTCATGAGTCCTTCAACTTTAGCGCTTTCTTTGGTTGCGCCCAGCACTCGAGTTGTTTTAAAAGAAATCGTGGGAAATTGCTCCACATCAAAGAAATCTTCATTCTTTAAATGCTTATCGCGCTCAGGAACATTCGTATCGATGCTAGCCACCTGGATCGTACCGCTGGCCGACCAAGTTTCTGGTTTTTCAGGATCATACTCAACCGTTCCCTCAAAATCCCGGAAACTTCCTTGAGTATTGGAAAAGAGGTGGCGGATTTTAAATCCTACGCTGGTGTGATCTTTGTCTACCTTGTAGGTATCGGCAAAAGCTGTTGTTGTTAATAGTATAAAGAATAAGAATAATGCGGAAATCTTTCTATCGTTCATAGCCACTCCTCCATTGACTGCGGTGAGCTTCTGTTATCCTAGCCTACGATCAAAAAAGCGTGGTGGATTGGTCTTTTTTTATGATATAAATAATCATGCCTTCCGATCAAAAAATAGAACCAATCCAACTTCTTCAATTGATCGTACTCAAAGATAGGAAAGCGTTTGAGCGTTTTTACGATCTTCTATCTCCCCTGGTCTATGCACTCATTCTTCGCATGGTGAGATCAAGATCCGACGCAGAAGAACTTTTGCAGGACGTATTCTACACTGTTTGGGAGAAGGCTGCAAACTACGATCAGAGCCGAGGAGCTCCTCAAGCCTGGGTCATTACTATCGCCCGAAGCCGCGCCATTGATCGACTGCGAGCACAGCGTCGAATGCCCCAGAAGATTGAAACTCCGGAGGGTTTTAGCGAAGAACTTCTGACGCCGGACAACTCCTCCCAAACTCTTCTGTCCTTAAGAGATGAGCGCTCAGTGATCGAGAAAGAGCTTCAAAATATTTCTGATGTTTATCGAGAGGTGATTGAGTTGGCTTACTTCGAGGGCATGACACAGTCTGAGATTGCACAAAAACTTGAGCTTCCACTAGGCACGATTAAAACCCGTGCCCGTGATGGACTTAAAAAACTGAGAGAGCTTTTCGTTAAAAAAAGGTTGGGACTAAACCAATGAACCACCAAACATGGCTTGAGGCAGCCGAAATTTATTCCCTGGGAGCTTTGGAGGGAGAAGAGCTTCTTTCTTTTGAGGAGCACTGGCAGACTTGCGCCGATTGCAGAACCCGAGTCCAGGAAACGCGTAAGCTTCTATCACAACTACCTTACTCGCTAAAGGAAGTTCAGCCCCCCGCCTCGGCTAAAATTGCTTTGCTCAAAAAAATCGGATCCGCTCCTACGATAGCTGCATCGCGCCCTTACAAGATGAAAGCAGCGGTTGGGATCACCGTGCTTTTGGCGGCTTTCTTTGTGGCGCTTCCCTCTTGGTTCAAAACACCCACCCAAAACCCTCCAGCTCAAACAGGATCTCTTCATGATGCTTCCATGGAGACTCTGCTCAGTGCCCCCGAAACAAATTTGGTAGAGTTTAAAAATCTTTCAACCGGAGAAAAATCAACCGCCAAGCTCTATTGGAATCCCAAAGCCTGCGGAGGATGTTTTACCATCAGAGGCATAAAAGAATTGGAAGCGGGAAAAGTTTATGAATTGTGGGCTCTCGCGGGAGATAAACCCGTGCCAGGAGGCACTTTCACGGTGGATAAGGCTGGCAATGCCCATCTGGATATCCGTGGCTTAAGAGAAAAACTCTCTTTTGAAAAATTTGCGATCACGATTGAGCCCGCCGGCGGCAGTCTTACACCCACCGGCCCCATGCAGCTCTTAAGTCTCTAGCCAACGATCCAGGCTAATTTGACGGGCTTTTTGATACGCCCAACTCATCCCCAAAAAAATAAAAAAGAGAATGCCATCTAAGACGAGTGTTGCCCAAAGTGGCAAAGCCTTTGCCCCCTCCCCAAAACAACCGCAGTTCTCAATCGGGAGCTTCCTCATGAGGGCAGAAGTAATCGCAACAATAAAAATACTGTTAAGGCTCCACAAGAAAAAAAGGGCCGGCCGAAGCCACAAACCCAAAACAAAAAAAACACCCGCCACAAGCTCCCCCCAAGGAAGCGCTATCGCCAGCCAAGATGCCTCGCGAGCCCCAACAATCTGATAGCTTAGAATCGCTCCCGCAAAATTAGCGCTGGGTTGTAGTAGTTTGCTGTATCCTGAATAAATAAAAAGACCTCCGATTACAATCCTCAAGAAAAGAAAAAACCAGGCAGATTTTTTCATGAGACAACCCCATCTTCTTTTTTAGAAAAATGATTTTGTACTTCAAGAACTAACGCCTCCACTCCCTCGATCTTATTTCCATTCACAAAAAAAGTAGGGGTCATCTTGATACCCAACCCCTTCCCTTCAGCCTTCTCCGCCAAAATTGCTTCTTTGGTGCTCGGGTCTTCAACACAAGCAGTCAGCCTCCTAGTATTTATTCCAATTTTTTCCGCCAGAGAAGTAAAAATACTATCGGGATCCTTCGAGACCGCCCACCGTTCTTGAGTTTCAAAAAGTTGCTCAGCCATCTCCCAATACCTGCCTTGCTTGGCGGCGCACTCCGCGTAAATCGAGCTCTTTAAAGCATAAAGATGGTTGTGAATCAGCGGGTAATGCCTCCCCTGGAGAAACACCTCTTTAGGCTTGGACTCCAAAAGAGCGGCTGTGGTCTTAAATCCCAACTGACAGCTCTTGCACTGAAAATCCATGTATTCAATAATCCAATAGTCCGCCTTAGGGTTACCCTTCGACCGGGCCCGGTATTTCTCTTCCACCTTCCCTGATAATTCTCTCTGTAAAAAAATTTTACCCACCCACACACCGCTCCAACAGATAAGAAGAATCAAAACCGTTGCAGCAATTTTTTTATAATTCATTTATAAGTTTTTCCTTTGGGCGTGCGACGGGTGGCGCGGAGGAGGGGTGCTGTGGCGGGTCCTGTCGCTGCGGTTTCCCGTCGCATCCTCAGCGTCACTTCGTGACGCCTCCGGGTCGACGGGATCCCCTCCTCCGCGCCACCCGCCAAACCCTCTGGGAATCGAAAAAACATCAGCATTGGCTAGCTAAAATGGCTGGCATAAATGTTGGGTAAATTTGTTGGCATTTTTTGAATTGTTGTTTAGCCATAGACTCGTCTCCAAGTCTTCGATACCCCATCCCTAGATAAAATTCAGCTTCACCCGCTATTTTAGCCACAGGTTTTAAATCAATCACTTTTCGAATTAGCTTCATCCCCTCGGCTGGGTCGTCACCGCCGCGATAGGCCATCATCACCAGATATCGTCCTTTACCTAAAAGAGCGGGGGCAAATAAAGGATCGATTTCAAGCGCTTGATCCCAAGACCTGCGAGCCTCCATAAAAAAGTCGCCTTTTTCCAAAACGGAGTCTTCTTTTCTGGAGGCTTCGATCAGCGCTTCGGCGTAAGCAGATAAAAGTGCTGGGGATTTTGAAAAAAGATCTTTTCCTTTTTTTAAAATAGAGATTTTCATCGTTAGATCTCCGCCTTCCCCCACTTCGGAAGCCATCGCCAAAAAATCGACCTCCGATTCACGGCCTTGGATTTTTTTCTCCAGTTTTTGTGCTTCTGCCGCAGGAATCACAGAAGGTTTAAACTGCTGCCAGCCGGGCTGGCTATCGGTAGACTTCTTAGTTAACCCTCTCCAAACCCGCAGAATTGCATAACGAGGTGTGCCCCACACCAAAGGAATTTTTTTCATCCAACCCGGCAGGCGTGGCTCTAAGTCCTTCAAAATCTGATCGATTGTCAACCCGCGGTCTACGAGCTTTTTTACTTCCTCTAAAAAATACTTTTGGATATTAAGGAGTAACTCCACTTCGGTTTTGTAGGCCAGTGGGCCATGCCCCGGCACAATGTGGGCCGGCTTCAAAGCCATCAGTCTTGCGATCGCATCGGACCACTCCTTATCCTGCAAACCCTCATCCCAACAAGGCTGACCAAAAATAGGAAAACTTCCGGTCATCACGGTATCACCACTCATCACAATGTTTTCGTTCACCACATGCACCGCGGTCGCATCATCCGACTCCGCGCGGCCCGCAAAAAAAAGACGCAAGGGGCAATTCCCCAGATCAACCGTGAATTCATTTTCAAAAGTAGTCTCGGGCAGCAAAGGATCATTCCCGAGCTCAAATCCCCTCCCCGATAAAAATTCTTTTTGGCGTGGCGCGCGCTGGACCATAAATTCTTTGGTGAGTTTGGATGAAATGATCTGGGCACCTTCGTTTTTAAAAAGCTGATTACCATTGGTGTGGTCCCAGTGATAGTGGGTGTTAATCACATGGGTAATGGGCTTATCCGTGACCGAACGGATCGATTTCAAAACCTGGACAGCGGTGGGAAAATTCACCTGCGTATCAATGAGAGCAACACCACGATCCCCAATCACAAAAGAAGAGTTGGTGATATTGCGATAGATATACACACGTTCGGTGATTTTCTGAAGCTCACCGTATGGACGAGGGGCGAAGGGGTTCATCCCGCGGCGACTACCCTACTTTTTTGGCGAATAAATATGCGTCGCGTGGCCGTAGAAGGCTTCGGCGGCTTCCATCAAGGTTTCGGAAAGAGTCGGGTGCGGATGCACGGCCAGAGCTAGATCTTTGGCGGTGGCGCCCATCTCAACAGCCACGACACCTTCGCCAATCAGCTCTCCGGCTCCGGCACCCACCATGCCAACCCCGAGAATTCTTTCGGTTTCTGGCTCGATGATCAGCTTGGTCAAGCCATCTGTTTTATCAGTGGCGAGCGCACGGCCGGAAGCGGCCCATGAGAAACGGGAAACTTTGACCTCGATCCCCTTTTCTCTGGCTTCATTTTCGGTGAGACCGCACCAAGCCACTTCAGGATCGGTAAAGACAACGGCAGGAATGATGATATTTTCAAAAACACTCGACTCTCCGCAGATCGATTCGACGGCAATACGTGCTTCCTTCGATGCTTTGTGTGCCAAAAGAAGTCCGCCGGCTACGTCCCCAATCGCGTAGATCCCAGGATCCATTGTTTCCTGCTTGGTGTTGACTTTGATAAAACCTTTTTCGTCGCGAGTAACCTTGGTATGTTGCAGACCCATGTCCGCGCAGTTGGGCACACGACCCACAGAAACCAGCACGCGGTCATAAAGCTCTTCAACAGGTTTTCCACCCACTTCCATATTTACTTTGATTTGCTTACCCGCCGTAGCCATTTTGGAAACTTTCACACCCAAGCGGATCTCTTTAAAGTTTTTCTCGGCAAAACGCATGACAGGCCGGGCCAAGTCCGCGTCTGCCCCCGCTAGAATCGAAGGCATTGCTTCGACCATGACCACTTGAGAGCCCAATGCCGCATATACAGTCCCAAGCTCCATCCCAATATAACCACCCCCGACAATAAGAAGATCCTTAGGCGTCTCTTCAAGCTCAAGGGCTTCGGTGGAAGTCATGATTCTTTTATTTCCTAGATCAAAGGCCTTGGGCATCGCAGGCTTAGACCCCACGGCAATGATTGCTTTTTCAAAACGGATAAATTTCTGGCCTTCACTCGTCTCCACGCGAAGAGTCTTGGAGTCCTCAAAAACTCCACGCCCGGCAAGCACTTGCACTCCACGTTTTTGAGCCAGACCCAAAATCCCCTGACCCAATTTTTCCAAAATTCCTTCTTTCCAGGCACGCAACTTTTCAAGGTGAATCACAGGTTTTGAAAATTCAATCCCACGAGCGGTTGAGAGCTCGGCTTCGTGAAGCATCTTGGTGGCGTTCAAAAGGGCTTTGGAAGGAATGCAACCACGGTTGAGACAGACTCCGCCCAATCTTTTTTCCTGTTCGATCAAAATCACTTTTTTCCCACGATCCGCGGCATAAAACGCGGCGGCATACCCTCCGGGACCTGCCCCTAAAACGACAATCTCTGCTTCAATCGGCTTAACACTTGTCATAGTTTTACATCCTCTGCCTTAAAATTTTCCAGTGTGACTGCAATTTCCCGGATAAAACGTGCGCCATCCGCGCCATCAATCACCCGGTGGTCATAAGAAAGCCCAACCGGAAGCATCAAACGCGCTTCTGTCTTGGCCTTCACTTTTCCTTTTCCGGCAATAATGACAGGTTTGAGAACCCCTCTGCCCACTCCCAAAATCGCCACCTCTGGCTTATTGATAATCGGCGTAAAAAAGGTGCCTCCGATGCCCCCAAGATTGGAGATGGTGAAAACCCCACCCTTCAAATCATCCGGCGCTACTTTTCTTTGGCGTGTTTTCTCAGCCAACACTTCCAAATCTTTTGAAATTTCAAAAAGATTCTTTTTGTCGGCATTTTTAAGCACCGGAACGATCAACCCCTGCTCGGTATCCACCGCGATCCCGATATGAAAATAATCTTTGATGACAAGTTCCTTGGCGTTTTCATCCAGACTTGAACGAAACCCAGGATACTTGGCCAGGGCACGCGCGACCCCCTGAATCAAAAACGAAGTGAGTGTGAGCTTAGCGCCCTTTTTCTCATACACCGGTGCGAACTTCTTGCGCAGCTCTGTCAAGGTCGTGATATCCACCTCTTCAAATTGAGTCACATGCGGGATTGTTGTCCAAGACTCAGACATTTTCTGACTGATTTTCTGCCGGAGAGATGTCAGAGGTTTTTTAGTGACACTTCCCCACTTGGAAAAATCGATGCTGTCGGCAACCACAGTGGGTCTTGCTTCGGACACAGGGACTGATCCCGTGGATCTGGCGCCAGACGCAGCACTTTGAAGCCAGGCGATATAGTTTTTTAGATCGGCGACTCCAATACGACCCCCCGCTTCACTACCCTGTATCCTCGTCAGATCCAAACCTAAATCTTGGGCTATTTTCCGGACACTTGGCGAAGCCGCTGGAGGAAAACCGCTCTTGGACTGGTACTGATAGTCTCCAGGCGCAGCGTGTGAAATCACTTGAGGAGCGTGTGAGGCCACCGGTGATGGCGCGG
This sequence comes from uncultured Planctomycetia bacterium, assembly GCA_964497635.1. Taxonomy (GTDB): domain Bacteria; phylum Omnitrophota; class Gorgyraeia; order 2-02-FULL-51-18; family 2-02-FULL-51-18; genus CAMDWQ01. The sequence goes on from CAZCDB010000049.1 coordinate 10,904, forward strand.
GTGCAGACACTGGAACAGGCGCGGATGAAACCGCTGGGGCTGCCGCCTGCATCCCCTCTTCAATTTGAACGATGGGAGT